>DATEDP010000131.1 GCA_035281585.1 bacterium | reverse complement strand
AACGTCGGCGCTCTCGACAACGCTTGGGACAAGATCTGGCGGCCCGAAGTCACCGAGGCCGACAAGATCCTCAAGAGCGAAACCATCCGGCTCAATCTCGTCTCGGCCGTCCGAGCTCGGCTGGAAAGCGGAAAGTTCAAGACAATCATGGAAGCCCTGAAGGACGTCTACGCGGGCTCCGATGCCGAGCTGAAGGATGCGGCGCTCGAGGTCATGGCGACATCCGGCTTGGTGATGCCCTTCGGCAGCAGCCGGGCCGGACGCTTGGCCGCTTTCGGCTCCTCGACCCAGCCCGATGCCGAAAGCTCCGCTGCATTGCTGAAGGACGCCAAGGAATTGTCCGACGGAAGCGACGAGCAGAAGAAAGCCGCGGCCGGCATCTACCGAATGGTCCACCTGTTGAGCCGCGACGCCTCCCATAAAGAAGAGGCCCGTCAAGCGCTTGAGGCGAAATAACCAGGACGGTTTTGGCGAACCGTACACTGCTGGCCGTCGCCGGTTCAAAGGCGACGGCCATTTTTTTGAGGGGGACAGACTCCCGGCCGGCTCCCATTGAGAACTCGGCTCCCCACCGGCCGCTCTTTCCGCACCGACCGTTTTTCGTCATTTTCGCGCCAAAAATGCAAAAACGCCCTTCTTGAAAAATCTGGCACCCGATTTGCTGTGGCTTCCTCCCGTGGGCACGCGGGATGGGTTTCTCCGTTCGTGGGCCCCGGCACGCCCAAATCACGGAGGCACCATGACGGCTCGGACTCTCGGCACCGCTTTTCCCAAACAGGTTCATTCTTTACCACCGCCTCCGCCGCCGCCTCCGTCCAACGACGGGAAACAAGCTTCCCATCCGCCGGCTCCGATCGTCGCCAATCCCTTGCTGCAAAAAATTCAGCCCTCGGGGAAGAGCCCGACCCATCCCTTGACCGCTCAACCGCCGAAGAAGGTAGCGGCCATTCCTCAAGTTAGCGCCGCCGACGCCAAGAAGGCCGAAAAACTTCTGAAACAAGGCGTCGAGCTGGCCAAGAAACAGAAATTGGAACCGGCCTTCAAGGCCTTTCAAAAAGCTTACCAGCTGGATCCCAACAATGAACGCACCGCCCGGTCTTTGGGGAAAGTCCTGCTGCTGGGCGGCCATCCCTTGGATGGCCTAGAGGTTCTGAGCGAGTTTCTCGGCCGCTTTCCCGAGAGCCAAATCGTTCGCGTGATGCGCGTGAGCATCGGCGAAGCCATCTTGCCGGAGATGCAAGCCGCGCTGAGCTCGGCGCCTAAGGATCAACAAGCGAAGGACCAACAGGCCCAGATCGCCCAAGCCGCCCAAGAAATCCTTTTGATGACCTTGAGCGACCAGGCCCATTTGGCGAAGGCCCAAGCCCCCCAATTGCGGGAGTCGCTGCAAGCTCTCGAAAGCGAGCTCGGCCAGGCTCATGGCAAACCGAAGGAAGCCAAGCTCGCGGCCTTGGCCGGACTTCAAAGCCAAGCCGAGCAGATGTTCACCTTGAGCAATTTTCAGCCGGAGCTTCGGCCCTTGGGAATCGCCTGTCTCGGCTTGGCCGCTCGCTTCGCCAAGGCCGATTCGGACGGCGAAATTCGCTCGCAAGCCAAGATTTTCGAGGCCTATCAAGCCCTGGCCGAGGGCAAAAACGACGCGGCCATCGCCGCCTTCGAAGCCGCCCGGACCGAGGGCTTCCAACAGCTCGGCGGCGGCGACGCCGCCAAGGGCGAAACCTTATTGCGGCAGAAATACGGCCAGGCCCGCAAGGCCGTCCAAGAGAACAAGCCCGAGGAGGCCAAGAAAGCCCTCGAAGGCCTGCCGGCGGCCCTGCTCACCGCCTTCGAATTCATGGAGGACATCGAGAGCCGCCAATTGATCCCGGTCAACCTCGGCGTTTTGAAAGCTTGGGAGGACCGCGTCAATCAAGAGCACCGCGCCAAGTCGGCCGATGCCAATGGCTTTTGCGGACAATTCGGTCAGTTCATCGACATGCTCTGGGGCGATCCAACCAGCCTCGACTTGATCGCCAAGGAAGCGGCCGCCGAGCAAGAGCTGATCGGCATGGTGCGGGAGCGCCTCCAAAAGGGCGAATCCAAGACCATCCTCGAAGCCTTGCAATCGCTCGCCGAAACCGGTCCCGACAAGGTCAAGGCAAGAGCCAAGCTGGCCTACGACCAAACCAAGGCCGGACAATTCGACGGCGGCCCCATCAAGGTCGGCCGCTTGATCCGCTATGCCTCGAACGCCAAGCCGGAGGACAAAGTGGGCACTGAAATCCTGACAGAGGCCGCCGCGCTTTCCGAACAATCCTCCGACGCCAGCTCGGCCACGCTCTACGCCGTCGTGCGGCTCCTGAGCCGCAACCCCGACCAGGTCAAGCGGGGAGCCGAGGGCTACGACAAGCAAAACGAAAAGATTGAAAAGGCCAAGAGCGAGAAGGCCAAGAAGTCTTCTTAAATGATCGCGTGACGGATTTTCGCGGAAACCCACTCGCTGACCAGAACCAGAGAAAAGATAGTGAGCAGGATGAGGCTGACTTGAGGCCAAGCCAAGGTGCTCAAAGATTGGTCCAACTGAAGCCCGATGCCGCCGGCGCCGACGAGGCCCAGGACGGCGGATTCGCGAATATTGATGTCCCAACGGAAAACGCTGATGCCCGCGAAAGCCGGCATTATCTGGGGGACCACCGCGTAAGTCAGAACTTGTCCGTTGCTCCCGCCGGTGGCGACAATGGCCTCCATCGGCACCGGGTCCACCTCCTCGATGGCTTCGTAAATCAATTTCGCCACGAAACCGACCGACCGAAGCGCGATGGCGAGAATTCCCGCGAGAAGGCCGGGACCCAAGATCGACACCAGGAGCAGGGCCCAAATGACCGAGTTTATCGAACGCGAAGACACGATCAATAATAACGACAAGGGCCGAAGAATCTTAGGGCTGGGAGTGACGTTCCGAGCCGCGAAGTAAGAGATCGGAATCGCCAGCAGGACCCCGAGGGCGGTTCCTAAAGTGGCGATATTCAATGTGTCCCATAAAGGCTTCCATAGCTCCGAAATATAGGACCATTTAGGCGGGAGCATCCGCCCGGAGATATCGGCGAGCTGTCGCGGCGCATCGGTGACGAAGGCCCAGATGGTGTCTTGGTTCATCACCTTCCAGCAATAGACGACAACCGCAACCGTCAGCAGCCAAGCAAGCCAGACGGCGAAATCTTTAGCGGTGCTTCGACGCTTCCAGCTCATTTAACCCTCTTCCGCACAAAACCGGACAGGTATTCCAAGACAATGACCACCGCAATGATCAGCATCAATATTCCGGCCGCGACTTCGAACTCATAGCGGTCGATGGCGGTATTGAGGGTGGCGCCGATGCCGCCGGCGCCGACGATGCCGACCACCGCCGACTCCCGGAAATTAATATCCAGGCGGTAAAGGCAAAGCCCGACGAACCGCGGCATAATCTGGGGCAAGACGCCGTAGACGAAGGTCTGAAGCCAAGTCGCTCCGGTGGCGCGGATCGCTTCAACTTGGAGAGCATCGATGTCCTCGATTTCCTCGGCGATCAGCTTGGCCAAGAATCCAATCGTCGCGAAAACGATGGTTAAGAAGCCGGCGAAGGGCCCGAAGCCGAACATCGCCACGAAAAAGATCGCGATGATGATCTCTTGCAGGCTGCGCGAAGCCGCGATGACCGCACGGGAGAAATAATAGACCGGCCGGATCGATAGATTCCTGGCCGCGCCAAGGCCGAATGGAAAGGAAATCAGGATCCCGGCGGCGGTGGCCGTGACCGTCATGGTCAGGCTCTCCCTCATTCCAACCACGATTTCTCCCCATCGAGACGTGATATTGGGATGGAAAAATCCGGACAGAAAAGCCCAGCCCCGGTCCAAGCCGATGAGAAACCGGCTCCAATTGAACTCGACGTCGCTGATCGCCAGAATCAAATAAATCAAAACGATAGCGAATAGCCCGTATCGCTTGAGCGGATTGGAGATCAATTTGGGGCGGGACCAAGTCGAGGTTAAGTCGTGGGTGATCATGAGGCTTCAAGAGCCTCCTTGGAAACCAACTTATCGGCATCCCTGTCGACCCGAGGACCGCTTTCGTCTTCCGATTGCTGAACCCTCTCCCAATCTTCCTCGCCGTAGATGCGAGTCAGCACTTCCGCGCTCAGGCCGTCGGCCGGACCGTCGTAGACCACCCTGCCGGCCTGCAAACCGACGATCCTCGGCAGGTACGCCCGAGCCAAGGCCACGTCATGGATATTGACGATTGCGGAAAGGTGCTGCTCTTCACAGAGCTCGCAGAGGAGCCGCATGATTTGCCGCGAGGTCTTGGGATCGAGGCTGGCCGTCGGCTCGTCGACAAGCAGCAGGGATGGGTTTTGGAGCAAGGCTCGCGCGATTCCGACTCTCTGACGCTGGCCGCCGGAGAGCTCATCGGCCCGTTTGTTCATCAAGGCTTCGATTCCGATCCTTTTCAGCAGCTTGAAAGCCGCGGCCACGTCCTCGGCCGGAAACTTCCGAAAAAAGCTTTTCCAGAAGCCGACATAGCCCAGCCTGCCGGAGAGGACGTTCTCCATCACGGTGAGACGTTCCATTAGGGCATGCTCTTGGAAAATCATCCCCATCCGGCGGCGAACCTTGCGAAGCTTGGATCTTCCGAGCCGAAGGACGTCTTGGCCTTCGAAGTGGACGCGGCCCGAGGTCGGCTGGACAAGCCGATTGATGCAGCGGATCAGCGTCGATTTGCCGGCCCCTGACGGCCCGATCAGACCGATCAACTGACCCGGGGGAACGTGCAAGCTGACTCCGTTCAAGGCCAAGTCACCGGTGGGATAGCGCTTCGTTAGATCGTGAATCTCAAGCATGGCGTCACTTGCAGCCATAGCTGACGTTCATGGCCTGGTCGACCTTGCGAACGATGTCCCAATGGCTCTTGTAGTCGATGCGCATGAACTTCGTGACGCCCTGCTTGCTGAATTCCTTCTCCAAACCGCTGCCTTTCCACGGAAAGGTGAAGAAAGCTTCCTGGATCTTGGCGGCCAAAGCGGGATTCAAATTATTGACATAGCCATAGCTGGTGGTGGGAAAGGTTTCGGACTTGTATATGGAAATGATTTGGTCGGATTTCACGACGCCGCGATCGACCATCCTTTTCATGACTTCGTTGGCGATCGCGGCGGCGTCGTAATCCTTGTTGGCGACCCCGAGAATCGAATTGTCATGCTTGCCCGAGAAGACCGGCGTGAAATCGCGGCTGGCGACGAGCCCGAACTGCTGGCTGAGCAGGGCCGACGGCGCCTTGTAGCCCGAATTCGAGGTCTCGGAGGTGAAGGCCATTTTTTTTCCCTTGAGGTCCTGGACTTTGGTGATGCCGCTCGTCGGGTGGGTGATGATTTCCATCTCGTATCCGAAGGCGTTGTTGTCGCCGGCCATCATGGCGAAAGGAACAAAGCCCGCGCAATTGACTCCGAGCGGCGTCGCTCCGGTATTGAAGCCGGCGACGTGCAGGCGGCCGGCGCGCATGGCTTCGATTTGGGCGGCGTTGGACTGAACCGGGAAGAAGATCGTCCTCTTGCCGGTGGTTTTCTCCATGTGCTTTAAAAACTCATCCCAAACCTTGGCGTAAACCGCCGGGTCCTCAACCGGAGTATAGGCGAAGACCAGCACCGGCGGATCGATCGTCTCAGCGGGCGAATCGGCCACGAGATCACCGTTGGCGTCCTGGTACCGCGCATCCAAGGCCGCAGCCGAGCCCGAGCTCAGCGCCAGCACGACGGCGAATAAAAGCTTGGCAAAATCGGGAAACGAAAATTTTCGCATGATTGGCTCCTTGGGATTTAGGGAATGTCAGAGCCTTATAATATGCGAAAAACACCTTCAAGCGCTTAGATCGAAGCCTGGCCAAATTTAATCCAATTGACACAAAACCGTCACCGAAACTTTCGAATTTCTCCGGTCTCGAAGCCGGGGACAATCCCCGAGTCCTGATGAAGGGAAGCCGACAACTCCGCGAAATAAGTCTGGGCGATCTTCAAGGTGTCGCCGTGGGAAACTAAGATCAGCCAAGTTCCCTTGGGCAGATCGTTTAAGGCCTCGAAACCCTCGACCAGCCGCTTGACCCGGCTTTGAACCGCCGCGGCGCTCTCGCAATTTTGGAGGGTATGGCCGGGATCCAAGGAATCGGCCAGCCAAATCTCTTGATAAAGCCGGTCGCTGGGGCTCTTCTCATCGTAATGGCCGAAATAGCGCTCTCTCAAAAAATCCGATGGAACCGTCCAATGACTCCGATGGGCCTCGATCTCCGGAAAGAACCCACCGACGACGCTCCAGAAAATTTCAGCCGACTCCTTGGTCCGGCTAAAGGGCGAATGAATCACCCGAAGCCGGTTCTCGTGAATCGCGGACCGCAAGGAGCCGCCTATTTCCCGGACCCACCGGCGGGTGGAGCTGGCGACCTCCTCGCAGCCTTGGGCGGTGAGCCCATTACGAGGATCAACGCCCCCGGCCAGAGAGCTGCAAATCCTATTTTGAGAGCTGGGGTGGGACTCGCCATGGCGAAGCCCAAAGTAATGGTGAATGAGTTCCATTAAGGAACCGTCAATAATCCCAAGCCTTGGGCAAAATCAACCGTCGGCTTCCACCTCATCCTCGGAATCTCCCGCCGCTTCGGCCTCAGCCTCTTCGCGGGCCCGGTTGGCATCGGCCTTGGCTTCGAAGATTTCGGCCGCCTCCAGATAGGTGAAGCCGACGTGACCCATATCCTTGCGCCGGCGGTCGTCCTTCGGCGTGTCGTATTTTCCGTTTTGGTTGATGTAGTAAATCCCCGCATGGTCCGGCTCATTGCCCCGGCGCACGCCGTCGGCCATGACCTCGAGCAAGGAGGAAGGCAGCTTGTCCAGAGTCTGGGGCGCAAACTCGCTCAAGAGGAAGCCGATCAAGCCCAGGGCGTTGTCGGCCTTGTCGTTGGCCAAGGCCTCGATCGAAGCGGTCGCTTGGGTCCAATCGCCGCTGGCAGCGGCGTCGGCCATCTGGGAGATGATCGACAGGGCATACTGGGTGATGTCCTCGTGGTAATCCTTGATGTGCTTATCGCCCCAGACCTTGGCGGTGAAATAAAGACGGTCCTTGCCGCCGTTCAGGTAACCGAGGACGTCGTTCAGCTGATCCTTGAGCGCCCGGCCTTCCTTCTCGTCTTCCTCGGCCTTGGCCTCGGCTTCGGCGATCTCGGTCGCTTCTTCCTCGGCCGTCTCGAGCTCGGTGCCGAGGTCCTTGCGGATCGATTCGAGATCGTCTTCCATGCTTTCGACGTCGACGACCGCGTCGAATTCCCAAAGCTCCTCCGGCAACTCGCTGTCGCGAAGCGACTCTTCCTTGTCGGCGTATTCCTCGAGCTCGCGTTCGATCTCGTCCAGCGTCGATTCGACTTCCTCCAATTTCGCCTTCCGCTCCTCGGGCTTCAGCTCCTCGGAGCCGCCGAGGATTTCGGCCAAGCGGTCTTGGGCGTCCACAAACTCCTCTTCGAGATCCTCACCGTGCTCCTCGAGCCACTCCATCGCCTCTTTCTGGCTGGAGCTGGGTTCGAGCGGCTCTTCTTCGATATATTCTTCTTCCGCGACACCCTCGCCGGCGGACGCATCGACCGGGTCCAAGCCTTCCTCGATCAGGAAATCTTCCTCGAAGCTCTCGTAGCTACCGCCATCGGAATACCCGCCCTCAACAGGCGCCGGCTCGGGGCTGGAAAAATATTGGTCGAGATAAAGATCGTTTCTTAGGGGCGAAAAGCTCATCGATTCCTCCTTAAACCACCGTGAGGCGGCTATGCCCCAGGAGAATGCAGGAGGATGGCCAAGGCCGAAGAGGCCGATGCTCATCGTAAGTACTTAGATTTATTATAAATTTTTTTGGGTCCTGGAAATGAGGCCGGGGCTGGAAGGTCCAATTCTGAAATTTCATGAAGACCTCTCGATACCCGACCAAGCCCTTGAAAAGTCGACCCCAATGTGAGAGCAAGCGGCGCGTTGACTCCGTCAAATGGCTCGTTGACTCCAGTCAACAATAGGGTACCGAGCCATGTCCATTCCGCTCTTCGAGTATTTCGACTACCGCCACTTTCTGCGCGATCGCTATCAGGCTCTCAAGGCCAATCGGCGCTTCTCTTACCGGCTCTTCGCGCGGCGCGCCGGCTTTCGTTCCTCCAACATCTTCAAGCTCGTCATGGAAGGCCGGAGAAACTTGACCGAGAAGAGCAGCCGGATGTTCGCCAAGGGGCTTCGATTGAACCGCTCCGAAGGCGAATATTTTCGGGAGCTGGTCTTGTTCAACCAAGCCGACACCCATGAAGAGAAAAACGAGCGCTACCGCCAGCTCTTGCGGATGCAGTGCCTCCAAGGGCTGGAGCCTTTGGAGCGCGACCGCCACGAGTACTATTCGGCTTGGTACCATCCGGTGGTTCGGGAATTGGTCGTGGCCCGCGACTTCGACGGAACGGCGAAGTGGATCGCCGCCCGGCTCGATCCGGCCGTCGGCGTCGCCCAGGTGAATCAATCGATACGGCTTTTGCAGAGACTGGGCTTCATCGAGAAAACGGCCGAAGGCCGCTGGCGCCAAGCCTCGCCGCTGGTCAGCAGCGGCGCCGAATCCGATTCGGCGGTCCTGCTCCATTACCATCGCAGCGTCTTGGAAATCCTGCTGCGCCAAGCCGGCAGCCGGCACCCCAGCGAGCGCGACATCAGCGCCTTGACCTTGGGAATCCATCGATCGCGGGTTTCGGAGTTGAAACGCCGGGTGCAGGAATTTCGCCGGGAGATCCTCCAGCTGGTTTCGGAGGACCATGAACCCGAGGAGGTGGTCATCCTCGGCATCCAATTGCTCCCGGTCACCCAAGGAAAGGCGGCATCATGAAGCGGATTTTATGTTGGATCGGAACGATAGGAGCCTTCTTCCTTCTGTCGGGATGCGTGGAGGGAATGAACGGGCTGGACCTCGAAGGCGGCTCCGAAGCCGGCAACCCGCCGGCCGGCGACCGTCCGGCCGCCCCGCCTGAAGTGAACCCGGATGGGGAGCGCGATAAGGATCATTGCGAAGAGGGCGAGGAGCCGGTCGATTGTCTCGACGAGGCTCCGCAACGAAAAGGCGGCATTACCCTCTACGTGCCGCCCAAAGAAGCGATCGACAAGGTCGCGCCGACCGACATCGAAGCCGAGGCCACCGAGGAGCCGGCGGAAGCCACCGGGGAACCCTTGATCAAGATCCGTCCCGAGGCTTTGGAGCATTTTCGAGATCTTTTGGAGGAGGATGAGAGCGATGAATAATCCGCCCAGCAATAAAGACTTCATTTCCGACCTCTTCCGCCGCATCGAGGCTGACGGCGATTGGAACACCCTTTTCGAGGCCCTTTCCGACGACATCGTGTGGACGGTGACCGGGACCTCGCCGGTGACCGGAGTCTTTAAAGGCAAACAGGCCTGCGTCGAAGGCCTGATCCTGCCGGTGCAAAAGACGATGGCCGAACCCTTTCGCTGCCAAATCCAGCGAATCCTGGTCGAGGGCGATGCCGCGGTGGTTCTTTGGAAAGGAAGCTCCACGACCAAGACCGGCCTGCCTTATCGTCAGGAATATTGCTGGATCCTCGAGCTGAAAGACCGAAAGATCGTTTCGGTCCGGGCCTTCTTCGACACCCTGCTGGCCACCATGGCTCTGCTGTCGTGCAAAGAAGGACACCCGGCTTACGCGGCCCAGGACGCTCGCCCCTGAACCAGCCGGGTGTCCCTGGGGGAATCATTCCATATCGGTGAAAGAGATCGGCTTCGCGCTCCGGGCATGCTGGGCGGCGACGTCGAGGAACACCTCTTTCTTCAAGGTCTCGGACTGAGTGGCGAAGGTGTAGGCCTTGCCCTCGGCCCATGGGAAAAAGTGAAGGTTCCAGGCATTGAGCTGGTTAGTGTAAAGGGCCAGCATCGAAACCAGGGCAAAGAGCTCTTCCTTGCTCTTCAAGTCCGGCAACAGCTTCAAGGTCCGGTCGGTGAAGCTCCACAGCGTGTCGAGACCGCAATAGCCCAGGAACTCGGCCGGGGTCTTCACGAAATGGGGCGCCACCTTTTGCAAGGTATCCAGGGTGATCTCCGGATTCTTGCAGAGCTGCATCAATCCGCCGAATCCGCTGTAACCGAGGGGCCGGGTTTCGCCGTTGACGAAGAGCATGGTGGTGAAATACTGGCCGCAGCTGCCGGCGCCGCTGCGGATCGCGCCGGCATGGATGTCCAAGATCTCCTGCGGCGGCTTCACCCAAGTTCGCCAGGTTTCATCCTGGATTTCCTTGAGCAGGCTGCGGACCGGCTCGCGCTTGATCTCCTCGAAGGTCGGAAAATAGAACTTCTTGCTATCGTCGCCTTTCCGGCTGACCCGCACTTCGATGACTTGCTTGGTCCGGTAAACCGCGTCCCAGCAACCCTCGCCCGCTTCCTTGAGGATGGGGATATGCTCGGCGATGACCTGGCCGACCGGCGCGGCCGGAAGGTACTCCGAGAGCTTTCCGTACTTGATGGCCATGTGCTGGAGCTGCGAGAGGAAGATGGTCCCATCGTCGGACTTGGTGCGGTCCGGCACCTTGAACTGGGCCTTGGTGGTGACCAGCTCGGCAATCGGAGCGATATGGTAGAGATGATGGCCCGAGACCAAGGCATGGGTTTGAATCGAGGTATAGGGGAGACGCTCCCACAGCAAGTCGCAGAGCTCGGGGTTGTTGTCCGGAATCAGGTCGGCCGTGACTTTCTTGTTCAGCTCGACCCATTCGATTTGGATTTGTCTCATATTTCCTCCCTTGGATGATTAAATTGGATAAACCATCAGCACGAGCACGACGATGCGCAGCCCATGCTCCAGGGCGACGGCCCGGGAAAATTTTCGCGAAATTCGGCCGGCGACGGCGGCAAAGCCGGGCTCGCGGGCGGCCTTCGACAGCTCCACCACGGCCGGACGGATCATCCAGCGTCCGACGACGAAAATGAGCAGCGTCAATGCCAATCCCAGATGAATGCGGAGCGGGACGGCGGCGAAGCCCCCGAGGAGCTGCACCAAGATCAATCCGGTAATCAGGGTGGCCAAGCCCGATCCATTCATGATTTTGGCGGTCAGGCGAAGCCGCTGGAGCAGAGCCGGAATGTCCGAGCCAGGGGAGGCTAAGGTTCTACGGACATCGGCCGGAGTCGAGAAGGCGGCTCCGAACCATAGCGCCATGGCGGCGAGATGAAAAATTTTGACGACGAACAACAGCACCAATGACCCGATCTTGGACACACCACCCCCCATCGCCGTTGGCTAGAGAAGCAAATTCTTCAATTGCGTAACCCCGGATGCAGGGCGCGGAACCGGCCTGCTTCAGAAATTCGCGATGCGGATTGCGTTGTGGGAGAATCTTGCAGCTTTTTGTTGGGCCGCGGCAATGACGATCCATCCGCTGGCAGCTTTAGCGTTGACTACTGTCAACGCCTCCATCAAGCCCGCTTCAGCAGAATCCGGCGCTCGACCCTTTTCTTCTCGATCTTGCCCTGGATCAAGAGACCTTGCCCCTCGTCCTTCAATTCGGCGAAGGGATCCTTGAGAAGCTCGCCGTTCAAATGGATCGATCCGCCCTTGATCTTGGCCTTGGCCTCGTTGCCGGTGGCGGCGAAGCCGCCCTCCTTCACCGCCTGGTATGCCAGGATGCTGCCCTTGTCCGAAGCGACCTCGACGTCGCTTAGCCGCTCGACCTCGCGCTGGGTGAAGGCCTTGTCGAAGTTGGCGGCGGCGGTTTCGGCGGCCTTGGCGTCGTGGAGGCCGGCGATCAGCTCCTTGGCCAGGTTGACCTTGACGGCCTTGGGATGGAGAGCGCCCGAGGCCACCTCTTTCTGCAGCTGCAAGATTTCATCGGTCGATCGGTCGGTCAGCAGCTCATAGTAGCGCCACATCAAGGAATCGGAGAGGCTCATCAGCTTGCCGAACATCGCGTCGGGCGCCTCGGTCACGCCGATGTAATTGCCCTTCGACTTGCTCATCTTCTCGACGCCGTCCAAGCCCTCGAGCAGCGGCAGGGTCATCACCACCTGCTCTTCCTGGCCCTCCTCGCGCTGGAGATGGCGGCCCATCAGCAGGTTGAACTTTTGATCGGTGCCGCCGAGCTCGACGTCGGCCTCCATCGCCACCGAGTCCCAGCCCTGGAGCAGCGGATAGAGGAACTCGTGGATCGCCAGCGGCTGGCCGGCCTTGTAGCGCTTCTCGAAGTCGTTGCGCTCCAGCATCCGGGCCACGGTGTAGCGGCTGGCCAGCTTGATCATGCCGCGGCCGTCGAGCTTGTCGAGCCAAGCCGAGTTGTAAAAGACCTCGGTCTGCTTGGGATCGAGGACCCGGAAGACTTGGTCCTTATAAGTCTGGACGTTCTTCTCGATGTCGGCCCGGGTGAGCGGCGGGCGGGTCTCGTTGCGCCCGCTGGGATCGCCGATGGCGGCGGTGTAGTCGCCGATGAGAAAGCAAACCCGATGCCCTAAGTCTTGGAAGGCCTTCAGCTTGCGCAGCAAAACCAGGTGACCGAAATGAAGATCGGGCGCGGTCGGATCGAAGCCTGCCTTCACCTTGAGCGGCTTGCCCTTGGCGAGCTTCTTGCGGAGCTCTTCCTCGGAGAGGATTTCGACGGTGCCGCGTTTGAGCTTTTGTAAAGTTTGTTCCATTTTCCTTTTCCCCCTTTGAAAAAGGGGGATTAAGGGGGATTTAAAACGGTGGCATTTGTGCCTAGAGCGTTACCGAGAATCGCCTCCAGAGCCTTTAAATCCCCCCTGCCCCCCTTTTTCAAAGGGGGGTTCTTTCTGATCCTTTTCATAATCTAATTTGAATTCGCTCGATCTTCCGCGCCAGGCCGTTCGACTCTTCGATCTCGACGATGGCGCCGCAGAAGCGGACGTCGCCTTCGGCCGGCTCGAAGCGGGATTTAATCCCGGTCTGGAATTTCCGCAAGACATTGTCGAGCTTCATCCCGATGATCGAGCGATAAGGGCCGGTCATTCCGGCGTCGGTCAGGTAAGCCGTTCCTTTCGGCAGGATCTCCTCGTCGGCGGTCTGGACATGGGTATGGGAGCCGAGCACCGCCGCGACCCGGCCGTCGAGGTGCCAGCCCATCGCCCGGGACTCGCTGGTCGCCTCGGCGTGCATGTCGACGAAAACCACGTCGGCCCTCCCCTTCAACTCGGCCAAGACCCGGTCGGCGGCGGCGAAGGGCGATTCGGCCGGCTCCATGTGGATCTGGCCGATCAGGTTGATCACCGCCAGCTTCACCCCGGCGTAGACCTCGATCACGGTCCAGCCCCGGCCGGGCGAGGCCGCCGGATAATTTTCCGGCCGCAGCAGCCGCGGTTGGCGCTTGAAATAATCGTGGACCTCGTGCTGGTCGAAGGCATGATTGCCGGTGGTGATCACGTCGATCCCGGCGGCGAAGAGCTGCTCGGAGGTCTTGGCGGTGATGCCCTTGCCGTGAGCCACGTTCTCGCCGTTGGCCACCACCACGTCGATGGCCCGCTGCTGGCGGAGCTTGGGCACCCACTCTTGGACAGCCAAACGGCCGGGCTCGCCGAAGATGTCACCGATGAAAAGTAAATTCATAAATAATAGCCGATCTAAAATCCCCCCTTTGAAAAAGGGGGGCTGGGGGGATTTAAAACGCTGGTCCTATCATCCCAGGATTGTCATGAATCGTTGCTCCGTCAAATCCCCCCCTTGTTCCCCCCTTTTTCAAAGGGGGGAGATTCGCAAATTTACTTTGCATAGTCTACAGCGCGGCTCTCCCGAATGACCGTAACCCGGATCTGACCGGGATAGGTCAGCTCCTGCTCGATCTTTCGGGCAATGTGGCGGGAAAGTAAAGCGGCTTGATTGTCGTCGACCCGGTCGTGGTCGACCAGGACCCTGATGTCGCGGCCGGCCTGGATGGCGTAGACCTTGTCGACGCCGTCGAAGGACTTGGCGATCCGCTCCAGATCCTCGACCCGCTTGACGTAGGATTCGAGGACCTCGCTGCGGGCCCCGGGCCGCGCCCCGCTCAGGGCGTCGGCGGCGTCGACCAAATGGGCCAGGGCGGTGGTCTGGGGAACGTCCTCATGGTGGGCGGCCACGGCGTGGACCACTCGGGGATCCTCGCCGTACTTCTTGGCGAAGTCGGCGCCGATGATGGCGTGAGAGCCCTCGATCTCGTGGCTCACCGCCTTGCCGATGTCGTGAAGCAAGCCGGCTCGGCGGGCCATTTTCTCGTTCATGCCCAGCTCCGCCGCCATCGTCCCACAAAGGAAGCCGACTTCAATCGAATGGATCAAGACGTTCTGGGCATAGCTGGTGCGGTATTTCAGCATGCCGAGGAGCTTGATCAGCTCGGGGTGGAGGCCGTGAATGCCCAATTCGAAGCAGGCGGCCTCACCGGCCTCCTTGATTTGGACGTCGACCTCCCGGCCGACCCGCGCGACCATCTCCTCGATCCGGGCCGGGTGGATCCGGCCGTCCTGGAGCAGCCTTTCGAGCACGATCTTGGCCACTTCGCGGCGCACCGGGTTGTAGCCCGAAAGGATCACCGCTCCCGGGGTGTCGTCGATGATGAGGTCGATGCCGGTGGCCTGCTCGATCGCTCGAATGTTGCGGCCTTCCTTGCCGATGATCCGGCCCTTCATCTCGTCGTTGGGCAAATGAACCACCGTGACGGTCTTCTCGGCCACCCACTCGCCGGCCAAGCGCTCCACCGCCTTGGTGATGAGGTGGCGGGCTTTTTTGTCGGCCTGGGCCTTGGTCTCCTCTTCGATTTGACGCAAGCGCCGGCCGGCCTCGACCTGGGCCTCGCTTTCCACCGCCTGGACCAGCCGATGTTTGGCCTCCTCGGCCGACATTCCCGAGACCCGCTCCAGGGCGCTCCGCGACTCTTCGATCATCTGGCGATGGCGTTTGAGCAAGTCCTCGGCGTCCTTGGCCTTGGCCTCGAGCGAGCTTTCGCGACCGCCGAGCTCCTCCTCCCGCTTCTCCAGCTGCTCGGATTTTTTCTCCAGGCTCTCTTCCTTGGTGAAAAGCCTTTGCTCGATCTTCTCGAGCTCGCCCCGGCGCAGCCGGGTCTCCTCCTCCATCTCCTGCTGGGCCTTGAGCTTGCCGGCCTGGGCCTCGAGCTCCAGCTCCTTGCGGTGCTGCCCGGCCTTGGCTTCGGCCTCCTCCAAGATCCGTTCGGCCTCGCGCTCGGCCGAGACGATCTTGGCCTCGCCCAATTTCTTGCGTAGTAGGACCCCCAGGCCCAAGCCCAGGATCAAGCCGGCCAAGGACAGGACGATGGTCCAGATCATGTTGCCCTCCTTACCTCGATGCTTCGCGCCTCGGTCACCAGAATATGGATCGCCTCGTCGTGGGCCTCGCGGGGCAAGGCCGCCAGGACTTGGAACTCATAGGCCAGGGCCAGCCGGCAGCCGGAATAGCCGCGCAGGACCCGGTCGTAATAGCCCTGCCCCCAACCGATCCGTCCGCCGGCCAAGTCGAAGGCCAAGCCCGGCAAAACCAAGACCGGTAAATCGCCGGCCTCGAGAGTCGCGCCACCCCGGGGCTCCAGGACCCCGAAGGGCCCCGGCTCGAGCTCGCCTTCGCTCTCGAAGGGCGCGAAGACCAAGCGGTCGCCCTTGGCTTCGATCCGCGGCAGGAAAATTTTCTTGCCGGCCGCCTTCAGCCCCCGAAAGAGCGCCTCGGTCGGCAGCTCGCCGCGGTGAGCCCAATAAATGCCGACGGCCGGAGCGGCGCGAATCTCCTCCCGCTCCAGCAAGTGCTCGGCGGCCGACCGGCCGGCGGCCGCGGCCTCCTCGGGGCTCAAGCCCAGACGGCGAGCCGAAAGCTCGCGGCGGATGCGCTGCTTTTCAGAACGGTCCATGCCGATGCTCGCTATTCCGATTCGTGGGAAATCAAGGCGGGAAAACGCGGACGAAGAACCAGGCTGCGGTCCCTAGGGGGAATTCGTGGCGAGAAAAAAATATTTCGCTAGGCGGTGGAAAGAAGAGGATCAAGTTGAAGAATCATCCGCCGCTTTGTTTCAAAGGGAATCTATTAAAATATTGGTTTTCAACGTTGCGTCGTCACCGACTCAATTTCAAGTCCTCCCCCGAAGCCGGAGCGCCGGGGGAGAACTTCAAAATTCTCCCCACCTTTTGTCGTGTGGGGCGGCGAGATTTGAACCCAAAAAAATAGGTGGGCGCCTCAATCGTGGCATCAGGCTTCCCGCGTCGGCTTTTTGAGGGCCGGCGGGCTTGCGCACCGCCATGAGCGGAGGCTCCCGTTCTCGTCAGCTAGGTTCTAAATCATGAAAAAAGTCCCAAGCGCGAACAAGGCAGGGAAACCGGTCGATATATAAAAGATCTATCTTGGCGGGGCTAGAGCCCCTTGCTACGGGAGCCGGCGCTCGATCAGATGCAGCGCTTCTTTGACCTTACCCCGAGCCTGCTGAATCTTGTCCTTCCCTTCACCCTTTATTCTAAAGAGATCGTCGGCAATGTTCAAGGCCGCGAGCAGCGCGACGTTCAGCGAGGAAACCGACTTGGTTTTCTCCTGGATGTCGAAGAGCTTCTTATTGACGAAATCGGCCACCCGTTGGACGTATTTTTCGTCGGACTCGCTCTTGAGCTGAAACTTCTGGTTCAACAAGGTGACTTCGAAGGACTTCTTCATAGCTTGAGGCTCATGATGACTAGGCCGATCCGGAGTGTCAAGCCCCAATAGCCGTCATTCTGAGCGAAGCGAAGAATCTGCGACCACCCAAGTCTATTTATCCACCTTGGGCGGTCGCAGATCCTTCGTCGCTTCGCTCCTCAGGATGACAACCCCCTTATTCAGCGGACACCGAAGAAGCGCTCAGGGCCGGCGCGGCCGAGATCATGGTCTTGCCTTGGAAGAGCGAGAGCATTCCGACGTAGAAAAATCCGACTTGGAAGAAGAGCAAACTGTACAAGGACATCCAAAGCCCGTGGATGAAGGCGTAAACCACCGCGCCGCTGAAATAAATTCCGAAGAATATCTCGACGAAGGTGACCACGCTGAAGTTGCTGCGGTATTTTTTATTCTGCCAGCCGTCGGACTTGGCGGCGATGGCGTACTTGGCGGTGCGAGTGAACTCGCTCTCCCGGCCGATCAAGGCCTCGAAGACCGCCTTGGTATTGTTGACCGCCAGACCGATGCCCAAGGCCAGGTTCAGCGGGAGGTAAAGCAGCCGCCACTTCCAGTCCGGATAGACCTCGCGCTGCGAGCAAATATAGAAGGTCGAGATCGAGACCGTCGCCATCAGGAAAATCGGTAAGTCGATCCAGATCACCGACTCCAGATGAAGCTGGTGCCGCAGGTAGAGCGAGAGCGGCATGCAAAAGGACAACAGAACCATCAGCACGTAAGCAAAATTATTGAGCAAATGGAAGGAAGCCTCGGCCTTGACCTTGCTCGGCAAGGCGCTCCGCCAAATCCGGGGCATGAGCTTTTTGGCGGTCTGAATCGAGCCCTTGGCCCAGCGATGCTGCTGGGATTTGAAGCCGTTCATGTCGACCGGCAGCTCGGCCGGCACCACCACTTCCGGAACGTAGAGGAATTTCCAGCCTTTGAGCTGAGCCCGGTAGCTGAGGTCCAAGTCCTCGGTCAAGGTGTCGTGCTGCCAACCGCCGGCGGCCTCGATGCAACGACGATCCCAGATTCCGGCGGTGCCGTTGAAATTGAAAAATCGGCCGGAACGGTTGCGGGCGGTGTGCTCGATGACGAAGTGGCCGTCGAGCAAGATGCTCTGGGCCTGGGTCATCAAGGAGTAGTCTTGGTTGAGATGGCCCCAGCGCGCTTGGACCATGCCGTATTTCTTGTTGGGGATGTAGAAGTACGGAACCATCCTCTTCAAGAAATCGGGCGCCGGCAGGAAGTCGGCGTCGAAGATGGCGATGAGCTCGCCCTTGGCCTCTTTCATTCCCTCGTCCAAGGCGCCGGCCTTGAAACCCAGGCGATTGGTCCGGTGGCGATAGACGACCGGATGGCCTAGCCCGGCGCATTCCCGCACCACGGCTTTGGCGATCTCTTGAGTCTCGTCGGTCGAGTCGTCTAGCAGTTGGATCTCGAGCTTCTCCCGCGGGTAGTCCAAGGCGCAGACTTGCTTGAGGAGCCGCTCGACGACGTATTTCTCGTTGTAGATCGGAAGCTGCACCGTCACGAAGGGCAAGCGCTCGAGCTCGCCGAAGCCGGGAACGCCGGCGGGCCGCCGGTCCAGGTTCTTATAATAGAGGTAGCTCAGGTAGTAGCGGTGCAGGCCAAAAACCGCCAAGCAGGCGAGCAGCAAGAAATAAAACCCGAGCAGGAGAAAGGCCATCGACTCCATTAATCGGGTTATAAGAAGAAAACTAGATAAGTCAAGGAGTTAGATGACTAGGCCAGGCCAAGGCCTGGCCTAGTCATCCTGAGCGAAGCGAAGGATCTGCGACCTCTCAAGGATCTTTGAAAGAACTAAGCTCCTTCGATCATCGGATGGGATTCCGAAGAGACGAAGTAGCTCTGGCGTTTTATAGGCCCTTGGTGGGTCGCAGATCCTTCGCTTCGCTCAGGATGACGGTGCGCATACTCAAGATGACGAAGCCACCGTAAAATAAATCTGCCTCTCCTCCACGTCGACCTTGGCCACGGTCACCGAGAGCTCGGTGCCGATCTTGAAGACCCGGCCGGTCTTGCGTCCTCTGAGCCGGTGCTTGCGCTCGTCGTAGACGTAATAGTCGTCCTTGATGTCGTTGAGCGAAACCAGACCTTCGACGAAGAACTCGACCAGCTCGACGAAGAAGCCGAACTTGGCGATTCGCGAAACCACTCCGAGGAAGCTCTCCCCGACATAGCGCTGCATAAAGAGCGCCTTTTGCAAATCGATGGCCTCCCACTCGGCCTCCATCGCGGTGCGCTCGCGGCGGCTGCAGTGGGAAGCGGCTTGGGCCAGCTCGGCTTCCCGGATCGTCTTTGCCTTTTCGGAGCGCGGCGCCGAATTTTCCAGGATGCCTTGGAGCACCCGGTGGACCATCAGGTCGGGATAGCGCCGGATCGGGCTGGTGAAGTGGGTATAGCAAGTCGAGGCCAGGCCGAAATGGCCGAGGTTCTTCTCGGAATAGACCGCCTGCTTCATCGAGCGGAGCAGGATGTGCTGGATGAGCCGCTCCTCGGCATGGCCCTTCACCTGCTGGAGCACCCGGTTGAAGAAGCCGGGCCGCGGCTTTTCCGGAAAGGCGATGTTGAAGCCGAGGTTGTGCAAGAGCTCATGGAAGCGCTTGACCTTCTCCGGCTCGGGCTCGCCGTGGACCCGGTAGACGCCGGGGGTCTTGCGCTGGGTGATGAAGCGGGCCACCGCCTCGTTGGCGGCGATCATGAAATCCTCGATCAGCAGATGGGCGTCGTTGCGGACGGCCCGGACGATGCTCTCGACCCCGCCGGTCTCGAAGCTGAGCTGGACCTCGGCCTCGGGCAGGTCGAAATCGATGCTGCCGCGCTCGGTGCGCCGAGCCCGCAGCTGCTTGTAAAGCCGGAAGGCGTCCTCGAGCATCGGCAAAAGCGGCTCCAGCGGCCTCCGCACCTCCTCCATCTTTTCGACCAAGGCGGCCGCGACCTGCTTGTAGGTCAAGCGGGCCTTGGAGTGGATCACGCTCTTGTAGATGTCGGTGACCTTGGGCATCCCCCGCTCGTCGAAGAGGATCTCGCAGGTGAAGGTGAGCCGGTCTTCCTTGGGCCGCAGGCTGCAGAGGTCATTGCTCAGCTCCTCCGGCAGCATCGGGATGACGTAATCCGGAAAATAAACCGAGGTGCCGCGGCGGAAGGCCTCGCGGTCCAAGGCGCAGTCCGGCGTGACGTAGTGGCTGACGTCGGCGATGGAGACCCAAAGCCGCCAGCCCTTGCCCTCGGGCTTGACGCAGATCGCGTCATCGAAGTCCTTGGCGGTCTCGCCGTCGATGGTGACGAAATCCAAGCTTCGCAGGTCGCGGCGGCCGCCTTCGGGCTCGAAGTCGCGGTCCTTCTGCCAGGCGGCGGCCTCGCCCAAGACCTCGTCGGGAAACTTGTGGGGCAGCTGGTGCTTCAGGATGACGATCTCGAGCTCGGTGCCGGGATCGCCGCGGCGCTCGAAGACTTGGACGACTTCAGCCAGGCCCGACGCATGCTCTTCGGGATATTTGAGGATCTTAAGGCCGACGCTTTGGCCGGCCTCGGCGCCGTTCAATTTTTTAGGCGGAATGACGAACTCGGTGACGCCGGCCTTGTCCTGGATGACCGCCACGTAGTTGTTGCCCCGCTTCTGGAGGACGCCGAGCAGCCAGGCGCTGCCGCGCTTGAGGATCTCGCTGACGCCGCCTTCCAAGCGGCCGTCGCCGGCATTCTGGCGGACGGTGACGATGACCCGGTCGCCGTTCATCGCGCCCTTCATCCGCCGGGCCGGCACGAAGACATCGGGCACGCCCGGCGTCTCGGAGAGAACGAAGCCGTAGCCGTCGCGGTGGAGCTTGAGCAGGCCTTCGAGAAATTGATCGGGAATGGCCTTGCCCTTCTCGGCGGGCTTGGGCTGAGCCCTTTTAGGCTGGCGATGATGGGATTTTTTGGCTGTCGGGCGGCCTTGCTTTTTCTTTTTCACGGGTTCCTAAGGTAAGGGGTCTGGAATGGAGGCGCAAGAAATCAAAAAGATGAGAATAAATGGTGCGAGAGGGGGGACTTGAACCCCCACGACCTTGCGATCGCTAGACCCTGAATCTAGTGCGTCTGCCAATTCCGCCACTCTCGCTTCAGAGCGGGCCTCGGGATTAAACGATCGAACCTCCTGCGTCAAGGCATTAAGTTCACATTCACATCCTTCCATTTCTTCCAAGCGCCACCAGAATCCCTTGAATTTCCAAGGCCTTTAATTGGCACCGGACTTGTAATTCGTCAAGGTGGAGCCCGCGCACATCCCGGGCCCGAGATGAGGAGATCGAAATGAAAAAGCTCGCAAACCTATTCCTGATGCTGGCCCTGCTCGGCCTGCCCATCGCCTGCGGCAACGCCGACTTCGAAGTCCCGCCGGTGACCGAGAATCCGAACCCCCCGGCCAACCCCAACCCGCCCCCATTTGGGCCGGTCGATACGCCGGACATCCAAGCGGTCGAAACCCCGGAAGTCTGCCCGGTGGACGATCCCGACTGCGGCGATAACGATCATCCGCCCATCGGCCCGGACCTACCCACCGACTACGGCAAGGTCGGCGATCGGCCTCAGGTGCAAGCGGTGGATCCGAGCCTGACCCAGATCAATCCCTGCCTGGAAGATCCGGAAGCGGAAGGCTGCTGAAGAAAAATTGAACCTGGGGTATAGACGAAAAAGGCCGCCTCGGATGAGGCGGCTTTTTTCATTTGGACCTCAGCTTAAAACCACCCTTGTCAATATGATTAGAACAGGTTGTGGTGTTAAGTCACCACCTTGACCTGGTGCAAAAAGTCAGCAACCACGATTCTGTTCCGTCGATAACCAAGTAGTGCGGGGTAATCTCAGACAAGGGGGCACTCATGTTTCAACACGTTTCCAATCGTTCCGCTCAACAAAACTTGTTGCACACGACAGGTACTGATGGGGGGCCTCTTGGGAAATCCAAATGTTCTCCAGGAAACATATTGGGAGCACTTCTTCTTAACTTTGGAGGCTTAGGCCTCAGGCAAAAAGGAGTTGCGGACTCGACTGCCCCTTT
>DATEDP010000130.1 GCA_035281585.1 bacterium | reverse complement strand
AGGTCATCCAAATCCATTAGGCCATCGCAATCATCGTCAATATTATTTAAGCATGTCCCCGTGATCCCAGCCTTCAATAGGGCCAAACATTTGCCGGAACGAAAACAGATGATGCAGCAATGGGCTGACTATCTAGAGAGCTTAAAAGGCAATTTATTATCCCATCATTGTGAGAACAATGGTTTTAGGCCAGTGCTGACCGACTCGCGTGGGAACATTCAATCTGGAAGCTTTTCCCAAGATTAAGAAAAAAATTGGAGAAGAGGCAAGGTCTAAGACTTATTGTCATGAGCCGTTCTAGTTGCATTCCCCGGTAGGTTGATCAAAAGTAACCGTTTCAAAATAGAAGAGCGCGATGATCTCCCGAGATTGAATGCCGTCGGTGAAAGTTAAGTCAAACTTCACATGCGTAGGATCAGTGATCTCAACCGTTCCGGAATAGGTAGTTGGAATCCATTCGGGGATCTGAGGGGCAATTTCTCTATAGATGATCTGCTCACCATCATAGGGGGTGATGGCAAAAGTAAAAACCTCTCCTGATGTTTGGTCGAAAATATCTTCTCCGTTCGGTAGCGCATTGGCTGCGAAATAAAATTGGAAAGAAGTGTTGTCTTGGGGTTGCGGGCGAGTATCGAAAATATAAAAATCGTTGAACTGAAATGTTCCGCTAAGAATATTGTCGTTGAATGGGATGTCCTTGGTAAAGGACTGGGCATCTTCATCAGTCACAACGATGCTGAAGTTAATGCCAGCTGAGCGTTCCTGGGTGATTTCTCGAGTGGAACAGTTTTCACAGGAGACCTGAGTCACCGAAAAGCATATAAATATTATGACAATAAGCTTTCTCAATTTGAGCTGCCTCTACCTTACCAACTGAAAGCAATCAGGAAGATCGTCTAAGTCTGTCAAGATGACGGAGAATTATATGACTAGTCACATTCACCAATCGGCTGATCAAACGTAACAGTATCAAAAAAGAAAAGCGCTAGAACCTCACGAGATTGAACGCCATCGGTAAAGGTTAGGTCAAATTGAACGTGAGTCGAACTTGTAAAGGTCACTGTTCCAGAATAAGAGGTAGGAATCCATTCTCCTAACTGCGGGGCGGTCTCTTCATATATGACATTCTCCCCCTCATACGGCGAATCGGTAAATGTAAAAACTTCTCCTGCCATTTGATCGAAGATATCCTCACCGTTAGGAAGCGCTGTGTTTCTAAAGAAATACTGAAATGAAATATGGTCCTGAGGGAATGGACGAGTATCAAAGATATAAGCTGTATTGAGCTGAAACGTTCCGCTTGGATAGGTGCCGTTAAACTCGATATCTTCAGTAAATGTCTGACCGTTTTCATCGTTAACTACGATGCTAAAATCGATCCCGTTTGATTGATCTTGGGTTATTTCGCGGGTAGGGCACCCTCCACACGATATTTGCGAAAAGATTAAACTTGAGAGTATCAAAAGAATCAGTCGCTTCAATTTTAGCCTCCTCCGCCTTGTAGTTGGAAACAATCGGGAAGATCGTCTAGATCTGTCAAGCCATCGCAGTCATTATCTTGATTATCTAAGCAAGTTCCGGCATCCCAATTTTCAATTCTTGGTTGGCCTGGGTTACATTCTTCACAAACAGTGTCTACTTCAGATTGGCAAAGTCCTACTCCGCAGGTAACTACCGAATCAGTTTCGTCGATAAAGCCGTCACAGTCATTATCTATGCCGTCACAATCAGCGGTGGCAGAAGCATATTCTTCGGGGCCAATCGTCCAGCATCCGCCACATGCGTTAGTCACTCCCTCATCCACCTCGCCATCACAGTCATTGTCGATTCCATCGCAGACTTCGGAGGGCTCAGGGCCGCAAGTGCCGCAGCGGTTTAGGACTCCTTCATCTACTGCGCTATTACAATTATTATCGACCCCGTCGCAAATTTCCGGCTGTGGAACTGTTCCGCTACATGAAGCAGCCCAAGTGCCGTCCGACAGGCACTCTTGAATTCCTAGGGAGCAAGGCCCGATATCAATGCTACAAGCGCGAGATTCGCCGATGCTGCACGAACAACCTTCGTCAGTCACTCCATCGCAATCATTATCCAAGCCATCGCAGATCTCTTGGGTAGGTAAGACTTCACCCTCGCAACTTATATGACCACTGGTGCATCCTAGGGCCCCAACCCCACAGGTCCCTACGTTCAATCCGCAGGCAAGGCCTTCTTGAATCCAGGACTCGTCAGTTTGACCATCGCAATCATTGTCGATTCCATCGCAGATCTCAAATGGTGAGGGTTGCTTGCTTGTGCTGTTACAAATAAGCGGATATTCTCCGGCCCGTTGTTGCGTCGTATCAATGCATACGAGTTTTCCTTCCGATTTACACTGGCCTATGCCTCCATTATTGCAATGCGTACCTTTTAGTTCAAATCCCTCATCGCTTTCGCCGTTGCAGTTGTCGTCATAGCCATTACAGTACTCATTTGCGTTAGGGCCATTGGCTCGACAAAAGTCGATAGTTCGAATCTGGAGATCAATAGTTCTTTCGGGAGAAAAATCATAAACCCCCAAAGTCGCTGAAGATTGATCTATGTCATGGATTTCAAGGCCGCTGGGGCTGACGGTCGAGCCGCGCGGAACCTCGAACATGGCGATTTTGTCGTCAGCATTACAAGCAGGCGCGCCAAAGAGATTGATGCATTCGTCACCCTCCCACAAAAAGAGCATGAGGTTTGACGTGGGTTCTCGATCCCAATCCCATAGGATATAATTCTGGTATGCCAGATATTGCTCGGGGTCGGGCTTGGCCCATTCGCAACCATGTGCCGGCCCTTTTAACAAGATGTGAACTGCCCCTGGCGGTGCGGCGGTATCAAGTTGGCTGGGCAGTGAAAGAGGTAATAGGTTTCTTGGGAATGCCCATAAATGGAAATTTCCTACGGGGCCAGTGACTGAGCTTTCGTGATTCGTGTAACCAGCGGCGAAATCCAATATGAGAACATTGTCTCCCTGCGGAATAAATCGCTCACCATGCCTATCTATTCCATCGTGGTAGGTGCAAATCTGGTTTCCAGCAAAATCTTCTAAAAGCGAGTTATAAATGGGAGCTTCTCTTGGATGATCATCCCACTCGGCTCCATCCCTTGTTTTCAAGCTGCCGTCAGCATCGGTCCATAGACAACTACATTCCGCCCAATCAAAAGTAGCGAAATTTACTTCAGGAAGTAGAGGCTTAGCTTTTTCAAAGGCGTAAGCAGCCACCTGTAGGTCTCGAAACTTGCCAGAGTCCTCTAAGAACATCCGACCCATGATATTTAAGAGTGCTTTCGTTTCAGCGCTTTCAACCGTAACCGGAAGGGATACGCCTTGCCCGCGCGCGTATTTGGCATAGTCTCCTTCTCGCTCCTGGTCATAAGGAACTTCGATCAAATGATAGCTTGTTCCCCCGGAATGGGCCCCGTTCTCATCCAAAATGGTATCTTCCGGTAGAGGTATGTTGGAGTCATTGACGATGGTAGCCTGATATTTTTGAAGTATGGCTTCTAACCCGGCTTGGTCCACGGGATCGATGATTAGTCTATTGTTGACGAGGGCGAGCAGGCCCTCCTCGGAGCTGATAATTCCAAGCGGGTAACCCGAAATAGCTGGATTTAAAATCTCCGCTGTCTCGCTCACTCGAAGGGAAGGGTCGATAATGAAAACTTCGCTATCCTGAGGGCTGCTGTTACTGGAACAGGCACTGAGGAAGCCAATCAAAACGATGAATAAACTTTTAACAACCTTCATCCAACTCTCCATCACAATCATTATCGACCCCATCACAGACTTCTGGATCACTGGGCCCTGGGACCGCATCGCAAACTAAGGTGGCACTATCTTCGGAACAGACCATATGCCCCAGCCTAAGGCAGATGCCGATTCCTGCTGAACAGGACGCTCCTAGGTTGGCGAAATCTTCATCGACTGCTCCATCGCAATCATTATCTAATCGGTCACATAACTCGTTTTGAGGAGAGCAGTCGGCGGGAACACCGATTTCATACCACTCGCAAATATTTGAGGGAACGCAGCGGGAGCTTAACAGGTCGCAACACTCCGTGTTGGAGCATTCATCATCGCCAAAGCAAATGTCTTCCCGACAGCTCCCGACAATAAAGTCGCATCGTTGGTTGTCCGCACATTGGATATCTTCGGTACATCGATTGTAAATGCAGCGGTAGTTATCGCAGATTTGTTCGGCTGGACACTGATAGTTAAAATAGCAGACGCCAGGTTTAAGGCAGCGGCCATTAGAACAAGATTTGCCGTCTTGGCAGTTCCCATTGCTGTCGCAAGGCGGCATCCTTGGCTGACACCCTAAGGAAGGAGTGCAAATTTCTAGGGGATCACAATCTTGGTCTGTTTGGCAGAAGAGCTTTTGATGGTCGGAGCCGAAGAATAGCTGACCGCTTCGGCCACAGCCGAAGAGATTGAAGACGAGAACGAATAATAAAGAGCAAAATCTAAGATGCTTAATCACGGGGCCTTGTCCTTGTGGCCCTTACCCGGAAACCTTCTTTAGCGGACTTGTTATCGGAAGCAATGCTTTATTGGTTGTGGTTCATGCCAAAAAGAACCACATCTATGATTTTCGCAATCTAAGTAATTGAAATTGAGCAGTATTTAAAAACCTGAAAAATGGCCGAAGCCTGTGAAATTGGACTCAGTTTTAGCCTAAATATTTGGGGGCAACTATGGGGGCAACTGAGGTTTTTCAAAAAAACAATTCCCTTGGATAGCAATGACTTAAAGCCGAAGTTCGATTCCCGCCACCCCACTTTTTGTACAGATGCACTTGCTTGCATCCAGGACTTTTTCCTGCCGTGTGTTTTTTGAGACTCGAGTCCGAGTTCGACTATTCTCTGATTAGTTAGCCTATCGTTGAAGCGCCTCCGCTTTCGGCTTGTTTGCTTGGCCTCCTGTCGCGGGCCCCAATAGGCGCCGAAGCCCTTTTTGGATCCAGCGTGTTCTGTTTTTAAACTATGTTTCATATTTTAGTTAGCGTCCTAACCTTTTCTAACAGCGTCAACACATGGCAGGCCCCAGGTCATTTTAACCTTTTAGCTTATCCTTGATCTATTTTTTATCCCGTCTATTTCTCCATCAAACAGGAGGAAGGCATGCAAAATAAATTGAGCAGTTTCATTTTCGCGTTTCTATTCGCCGTACTTTTCTCCCTACCCGCCAATACTTACGCCGATCCTTGGAAGGATGAGAGCGGGAAGGGTTGGAAGGGTGACGGTGAAAAAGGTGTCGTTGCCGCCCCCGTTCCCGTTCCTGTGCTCGGCGCTCCCCGTCATATTCAAATTCCTCCCGGCCATTACCCTCCCCCCGGCGAGTGCCGGTTGTGGTATCCAGATCGCCCTGCAGGGCAGCAACCTCCACCAGTCCCCTGCGGTCAACTAGGGGCTGTGGGTGGGTCGTTCATCCTTTACGAGGGTAAAGCTTGGGATGCTGACTACGATTGGCGCGAATATGCCCGGTTGAAGCGCGGCAAAGTACCACGCCTAATTATTAATCTCACGATCTAACTTCCCAAAGCAATGGGATGAGGCTCTCAGAATGGAAGGTTGAGTCAATATTTTTGCACATCGAGCGCTGCTTTAAGCGTTTGGGCAAGATCAATCGATTTTCCGACTCCCCAAAAATGAAGAAAAATGATCCGGGGATACTCCATTGTCATGTGGTTGTGAATGGCGACGATATTGATTCCACCTTTGCGCAAGGTTTTGAGCACGCCCTGCAGCTCGGATTCGAGCATGGCGAAATCCCCATCAACCACCGCTTGGTCATCGCTTCCCGCGAACGCCATCCAGGTGTTGACGCCCATTGCATTCCCCACCTCATGATCTCCCATTCTGGTGGTACGGCCAATGGTGACTTTATAAACCCCGTTATTCATCTCGCCGGATTTTCCGATCACTTGCTCGATTTTCACCGGATCAAGTGAAGTCTTGGCGGGATCTAAATTCGCGTTGGGGAAAGCTCCCTTTCCTCCCATCGTTTCTTTCAGCTTCGCATAGACCTTGCCAACAGCCGCCGCGAGCTGGTCCTGGTCTCCCATTCCGCCGATGTGCATGAACATGACCTTGGGAACGTCTCCAAAAAAATGATTGTGCAAGGCGGTGACCTCGAGGCCGTTTTCCAAAGCGACGCTCATGACCGGATTGACTTGGTCCTCTAGAAGTACCGTGTCTCCCATCATCATCACTTTATCCCCGATCTTCTGGAATGCCGCCCAACTTGTAAGACCCAATGGCGGCGACATTTTGACTCCGGCAGCGGTCACGCTTAAATCGCTTCGGGGAAAGCTAACCTTAAAAACGCCTTCTTTTTCGTTCATCTGCCCCTTCAAGCCGGTAAGCTGTTCGATTTTTTGAATGTTGAATCCCGGCGAAGCCTCCCCTAATAAACAACAGGGCATTAAAAGAAAACACACAAGCGCCAACATTTCTGGTCTTAAAGGTCGGAGTCTCATCAGCGTCTCCTTTCCTGATCACTATCCAATGCTGATACTTCGATCAGCCCTTTTATGCTATTTACCCAATAGGGTCATCAGCTCCGCTTTGATTCGGAGATACTCCCGCCGAGCGTCCGCAAGGCGCCGCTTCTCGTCCCAATATTGCGCCAATGCCTCCAGCAGTTGCGGCCCTGTCTTGACACCTCTCCGGTATTCTTCGGAGGCCATCCCCAGATATTTGTCGCCGAGCGAGAGCTTTTGCGAAATCAAAGCCATCAGCTTGAGCCGATTCTTGAGCTCGTGCTTTAGCTTCTCGAAGAGGACTTCCAACTCCCGGCGCTTTTGCTGCTCTTCAAGGGCGTAGCCGCGAGCCTGATGCTGCAGGGCTTTCCCTTGCACGCGGGAGCTGAAGCCATCGAAAATTGGAATGGCGACGTTTACTCCGCCAAATGCCGACTTCCTTTCGTCAATAGTCGGGAATTGGATTTGCCGGAAAGTATAGAGTGCGTAGCCACCATAAACATCGACGGCGGGTGTCCACCAACGCTCCGCCTGTTTCTTTTGTACCTCGGAGACCTCAATTTGCTTCTTGAGAATGAGGATATCCTGGTTTCCATCGAGGTTAAGTGGCATTTCCAAAACATCGTTTTCGGAAAGCTGCTTAAAACCGTCGCTAAGGCGGACCTCCATTTCTTCCGGAATACCCATGATCGCCTTCATTTCGGCCAAGGCATGCTCATAGTCCTCAGTTTGCAATAATTGATCTTGCTTCAGTTGATTGAGAAATATCTCGAAGCCAAGGCGATCCGATTCGGTGGTGAGGCCCGCCGAGATCTGTTTATTTACCATGCCAAGCTGCTGGCGAGTCAAAGCCGACACCCTGGGAAGGCCTTTCAAAAGATCCTGATAATAGAGGACATCGGCAAAAAGAAGACGGGCGCGGGAAAGCTCGCGCAAGAAGGTCTGTTCCTTCTTACTTTCCGAAAAATCAACCTTGCTCTTGGCGATCTCCTCTTCCAGCCGATCTTTCCCACCGCGGAAGACGTTCACCCGGGTTTCAATCTCTACATAAGGGTCGACTTGGGTGTCGAAGGTGCCGGTCTTTCCTATTTCGCCGCCTCCTTCCGCCCGGATCTTCGGAAGGAAAGAACGCTTGAAATGACCCGTTTGAACCTGGGCTCCGGCGACGTAGGCGTCACCTGCCAGGACGTTCTTGTTCCTCGTTGCAATCAGCTCGGGCAAATCGTCGAACTCGATGGCAACCGTTTCCGCGCGGGCGGAGGGAAACGCTAAAAAAAGTAGGATGAATGCCAGGATTCTCATCATTTTCGCGTCAATCCAGATTATCGAAACCCGCGAGCAGCTCCCTATCCTTGGTCTTGAAGGTCACATCGATGCTGAAGGGCTTGCTGGCCGGAGCCGGAGCTTTGCCGGTGAAATTCGCACCTTCCAGGTTGAGCGCGAAGGGAGTCGAAGACTCTTTCCCGCCTTTCATCGAGACTAAGGAAGCTTGGGCCGTTTTGGGAAGCGCCTCCGCCGGCAGCGGCTTCATAGCGAGGTCATATATATAGACGCGGACGGTACTATCCTCGCTGCGCGTCAATTCCGCTTTATAAACGAGTGGGGCCTTGGCGCCCTGGGGGGCATTCTTGGCTTCTACGACCGCGGTGAGCACGCCTCCATAGTTCCCGGTGTCGCTAAGCTTGGGACCGTGGCCTTCATCATGCGCAAGCAATGGAAGCGCCCAGACAAGCATAGCCGAGATTAAGGTTAGTTTTAGTCTTTTCATTTTGCTCTCCTTTTAGGTTTGAAGTCTGTCTTGCTTCGCGGATCGCACCCAGCGCTCCGCAGCCTTCCTGCCGAATTTATAGAAAATGGCCGGGGTAACCAAAATATCGAGCAAGGTGGACGAGATCAGGCCACCGATAATGACCACCGCCACGGGATAAAGAATCTCTCGTCCCGGTTCCCCCTTGGCGAAGGCGATCGGCAACAGGGCCAGGATGGCGGATAGCGCCGTCAAGGAAACAGGAACCAACCGTTCCAGCGAGCCACGAAGAATCATTGCTTTGCCAAAGCTCTCGCCCTCTTTCTGAATCAAATGGAGGTAATGGCTGATAAGCAGGATGCCATTGCGGGAAGCGATGCCGCAGAGCGTAACAAATCCGACCAAGGTGGCAACGGAAAGGGTTTTCTCGGTTAAAAGAATGGCGGCAATGCTGCCGATCAAGGCCAGCGGGACGTTCACCATGATCTGAAGGCTTAGGGCCACCGAACGAAAATGAGCGTAAAGCACGAAAAATATCCCGAGCAAGGAGAATGCTCCCAACAGGAGAATCAGCCGGGAGGCCCTTTCCTGGCTCTCGAATTGGCCGCCGTATTTGATGAAATAGCCGGGAGGCAGTTTGATCTTTTCATTGATCCGCTGCTGCACTTCATCAACCATGCTCCCCAAATCCCTACCCTGGGCGTTCGCGGAAACCACAATTCTTCTTAGTAGATCCTCTCGGTTGATGATGTTGGGACCGTTCGAGGGGTAGACGTTCGCCACATCTTGAACGCTCACACTATCTCCGGTTGGTAGGGTTTTCACTGGCAGCGTTTTAATCTGCTCGAAATTCTCCCGGGAGGCGTCATTCAAACGCATGAAGATCTCGAAAAGCCGCTGTTTCTCCAAAAAGTAAGAAAGGGTTTTGCCCTGCAAGGCGCTCTCCAGGTCCTCGGCCAAGGCTCCTGCGCCGATCCCTTTGCTGGCGGCACCCGGCCGATCGATGGCGATCTTCAGCTGAGGCACTAAGACCAGCGGCTCGGTCTGTAGATCCACGATCCCGGGAATGTCCCGAACAGCGGCTAGAATTTCGCCTGCGAGACGCCGAAGCTCCGCGAGATCGGGACCGAATATCTTGATGGCAAGCTGGGCCCGGACCCCGGAGAGCAAATGATCCAGTCGATGACTGATCGGCTGTCCCAGGTTCACGTCCAAATCGCCTTGCTTGAGAATGTTCTCCCGGATCTCTTGCAGGACAACGATACGGTCACGGCCGCCTTCCTTGAAATCCACGTCGATCTCATGCCAATGGACCCCCTCGGCATGCTCATCCATTTCCGCACGCCCGGTGCGGCGAACCGTGGATTTCACCTCGGGACTTAAGAGAATCGCTTCCTCGACCCTTTTCCCCAATTCATCGGACGCCGCCAGAGAAATGCCGGGACCTGCGGCAACGCCAATGGTCGCGGTTCCCTCATTGAAGGGTGGCAGGAAATTTTTTCCAAAAAACGGCAAGGAGCCCAGGGCGGCCAAAACCAAGACCACGCAAATCACCATGATGGGATAGGGATGATCGATGATTCGAGCCAGGATTTTCGCCACACCCCCTTTCAGCCACCGAACGAAAAAGCTTTCGCCTTTCTCCGCGAGGGAGGAATTCGGCAAGAGGTAAAAGCTGAGCACCGGGGTCAGGGTCACGGAGACCAGAAGCGAGGCCGCGAGAGAAACAATGTAGGCGATGCCCAAGGGAGCGAAAAGCCGCCCTTCAATTCCGCTCAAAGCAAAGAGCGGCACAAAAACCAAAATCACGATGACCGTGGAAAGGACAATGGAGTTCCGGACCTCGGATGAGGCTTCGTACACCACTTGCCAGGCAGGTCTTGGATTGGTCAGGGTTTTATTGAGGCGGAGCCTTCGGAAAACATTTTCCACGCCCACGATGGCATCGTCGACCAGTTCGCCGATCGCGATCGCGAGTCCCCCCAAGGTCATGGTGTTCACCGAGAGACCCATCCAGCGAAAAACGATCGCGGTGATGACGAAGGAAAGCGGGATCGCGGTCAGAGTGATGAACGTCAGGCGAATGTTGAAGAAAAAAAGGATCAGGATGAAGGCCACCATGATCGCGCCCAGAACAAGCGCCTCCTTGACGTTGAAAATGGAGGTCTCGATAAAGTGCGCCTGCTTGAATAGGTCCGATTCAATCTGAACTCCCTCGGGCAGAGTCTTTTGCAGATCTTCAAGCATCGCATCGATTCGCTTGGTCAAGTCGGTGGTATTCGCCGCCGGCTGCTTTTGGATCGTCATGATGACGGCATGCTTCGCATTGATGCTGCCTTCGCCCCGCTTGACTTTGGGGCCGATCTGCACCTTGGCGATGTCCTTGACCAAGACTGGCTTGCCCAAATGCATGCCGACGAAAGAGTTCTCGATCTCTTCCAGCGATTCCGTCCTTCCCAGAGGACGGATGAGGTACTCCTTGGCCTCGGCATCGACGAAGCCGCCGCTGGTATTTTCGCTGATCTTCGAAAGCTGCTCGCTCAAGTTTTCCAGCGTGATCCCGTGGTAGAGGAGCTTCTTGGCGTCGAGCAGGATTTGATATTGCTTGACCTCACCGCCCATCACGACCACTTGGCTGATTCCTGGAATCGTCATGAGCTGAGGACGAACCATCCAATCGGCGATGGTTCTTAATTCCATGGGGGAGACAGTTCCATCCGGGCTGGTGAGCCCCACGAATTGAATCTCACCCATGATGGACGTGATGGGCGCCAGGGTCGGAGCCATGCCTTCCGGCAGCCGCGCGGCCGCGAGCTGCAGGCGCTCGGTGACCAATTGCCGATTGCGAAAAATATCCGTTCCCCAATCGAACTCGACGTGCACGATCGAGATGCCGATGCCGCTGGAGGATCTCACTCGCGCCACGCCGGGAACGCCGCTGAGCGAGGATTCGATCGGAATCGTGACGATCGTCTCGACTTCGTCCGGAGCCAAGCCATGGGCTTCGGTCAGTATTGTCACGATCGGCCGGTTGAGATCGGGAAACACATCCACCGGCAGGTGGGCGATGGTCCAGCCCCCATAGACCAAGGCGGCAACGGAAAGCAAAAGGACCGTCAAACGGTGATGCAATGAATATTGAAGAAGTCGGTTTATCATCCAATGAATTGATTGATGGATTGAAATTGGCCGGTCAACACGCAGCCGAGCAAACGTGATGCGGCACAAAGAAGCTAAGGCTTAGGCGGAGGGAGGGGCCCGAAGCGGGGAGGAAAGGAGGCGTGAGCTATTATCTAAGGGACGCAATCTGTCCCTCAAATCAAGGTAGCCAAAAGGCGGCGGCTCTGGATCGGGGAGAGTATTATAGGAACCCAAATAAACCTGGGGAAAGCCCCCACCTAAAATCTGTTTATTGAGCTTAGGGCCGCTATTCACCGTGGCCATAACCACGCGAAAAAGCGAATCGTGAATGTCTCCGGAGGTATGGTCTTCCTGCGAATGATCTTCACCGGCATCGTCATGGGTATGATGAATGCCTTGGTCGTGAACGATCGAATGGAGAGCTAGTCGGGAAAAGGGCGTGATATGGAAGAGGAAAAGAAAAAGGAAAAGAGCGAAGGCCGATTGATAAACCCCTAATTTTCCTTTCATTTGGCGCATAGACTTTCCTAAGAAAATCTAGCCTTCAGGAAAGTATCATAAAAAGCAACCAAATTTTCCCAGGGTTTCCGTTTGCTCGGGGCTTTTATAGCCGTAGTTCGACTAATCTCCGATTAGTTAGCCTATCGTTGAAGCGTCGCCGTTTCCGACTGAACTGCTTGGCCTCCTGTCGCGGACCCCAATGGGCGCCGCGGCCTTTTTTGGAACCGGCGTGTTCCGTCGAGCTGGCTCATTGCGAAGATAAAATAAAGTCCTTTTCTAGACCACCTCAGTTCCAAATTATTCGTCTTTACTTTGCCAGAGCGAGGGTTTAGATGAATTTTTGGTCCAAAATGGCTTATTTTCATGGAAAAATAAAAGGGTCATTGGCCATCAGGAATCTTCTCCCAGGTTCTCTTGTCCTCTTCTATCTTTTGTTCCAAACAACCGCATTGTACTGCCGGTGTATCGAGGGCAGCTCTCATCAGCACATCAACCCCGCAGCTCAAGAATTTTCGGCAAAGACCCAAGGCAATCAGGATACCCATGACCACCGCAATTGTCATGGAATGGACTCTGCCGGGCATCCAACGGAAAAAGGCTCCAACTCCCATTTCCCCTGCTATTGCAGCAAAGACGAAAGATTGACCCTGGCCTCGTCCGCCTCGACGCTGCCAATTCCGAGCATCGATGGGAAAGTTCTTCCCAGCAATCTCGTGCATCAAATAGAATTATTATTGGCGAATCCTCAATCCCTCCTTCTGAGCAACCGCTCCCCTCCAGCATTAGCTGTTTCCTCTTACCTAAAAAATCACGCCTTTTTGATCTAAACGGCATTCCCGGTAGGTGTATTCGTTTTGCAGTTTAACGCCTGATTTTGGGAGGCCATCATGGATTGGTCCCTTCTCGGTTTTCAGGGCTTAAGCCAGCTATTTAACACTCATCGATCCTCGGTATCGCCATCCTGCTGATGATTTGGAGTTTCTTCAAACGCGAAGGAAGACCGAAGGCCCCGGGCGTTTTCCTGGTATTTTTGGCCCTCGCGGTCCTAATGGTTCTTCAAAACGGCGATCTCGGTTCTCGGATGGTCTTCGTCGAAGGCGCCGCCGTCAAGGCAGGGCCCTCCATTCAGGAAAAACCCCCGCACGAGCACCATGGAAACGAGCACCCTCATTAGGAGAGATCGATGTCGGCTCGATTAAAATTAATCAACATAAGCCTTATCCTTTTATCGATGGCCCGGATATCGGCATCGTTCGCCCAGGTGGATCAGGAAGTACAAGTTTTGCTTGAAAGACAAAGCGGGGTCGAGATCCCGGCTTTACTGCATACCGAAGGAAAGGGAGGTAAGAAAACGGCGTTTCCAATCGTCATCAAGTCGCTGGACCTGGATGAAACTATCGAGCTCGCATTGACCAACAATGCTGAGATCAAAGCCTCCTTGGCCGAGCTCGGGATTGCTCGGTCCAATTTGCAACAGGCAGCCTTGGTGGAAAACCCCGAACTATCGGTAACCTTCGGCGTGCAGACCGAAAGCCCGCATTTTCTTCCCAGCGGATCGCTAACCCAAAACTTCCTGGATTTTTTCTTGGTGGACTTGAGGAAGAAAGCCGCTGAATCCGAGCTGACCGAAGCCAGGCTCGCCGCGGCCGATCGGGTCTTGGATTTCATCTTCCGCGTCAAAGTGGCTTATTTCACCCTGCAAGGGGCGGAACAGCTCCGTCAATCCTTAAGCGCCATTGCGGAAGCTTCCAGGGTATCCGCTGGCCTCGCCCAGAAGCTTCACGATGCGGGAAATTTCAACCTCTTGGAGCTGAACGCCCATCGTTTGGCGGCCGAAACGGCGCAAATCGAGCTGGCCAAGGCGGAATCGGAAACCATCAGGGCCCGGGAGTTCTTGCTGGGCCTTATCGGACTTAAGCCGGGTGAAGTTGAGATCAAAAAATTGTCCCGACTCCCCGCCTTGCCACTTTCGGACCCATCGCTAAAGGATCTGGAAGTCCTTGGGATAGAGAGAAGGCTCGACCTACAGGCGGCCAAGCAGAAAATTGAAAGCCTGCAGAAGAATCTTCGTTTGGCCGAAAGGCAATTTTTATCCCATATCGATTTCGGAATCAGCGCCGAGCGCGAGGATTCCGGAGCTCCGGTCATTGGCCCGATGATCAGCCTGCCTTTGCCGGTCTCCGATCGGAATCAGGCGCAGAAATCCAAGCTCCAGGCCCAAACGATCCAATCACGCTATCTTGTCTCCTCGGTGGAAAGGCGCATCTTGACCGAAGTGCGCACCGCCCACGCGCAATTGCTGGAGTCTCGCAAAATCGCTAAACGCTATCAGACCCACGTCCTTCCGCTGCTTCGCAAGACCCTCGAAGAGACCTTGCTTCACTACAACTTCATGCTGAAGAGTCCGTTCGACCTGCTGCAGGCGAGGAGAGAGGAGATTGGGGCCAACCGGGCCTATGTGGAGGCTCTCCGGGAGTATTGGACACATTACGCCGAGCTGGAAAGGGCGGTTGGGGCGAGCCTGAAGTAAGAAGGAATTATCATGAACCAAAAGCTAATCATTTTTCTTGGCATACTCGTTGTCGTGTTGGCTTTGCAGGCTTGCAAAGGCCCCTCCCCCGAACCTCAGGCCCAGGGAGGTCACCAACACGATCATATGCCTGCGGAGAAGTCCCCGGAACAGCGCGGGAAGACCGAGACGCAACCCTCCCAAGCTCAAGACCTTGGATATACCCCCGTTATCACCCCGAATGGGCAGACTCTTAAGTGGGAGATGGTCGATGGCGTCAAGGTTTACCGCCTGAGCGTCGATGAGATCGAGTGGGAGATTGCCCCGGGCATGAAGATCAAGGCCTGGGGCTACAACGGAATGACGCCCGGACCGACTATCGAGGCCGTGGAAGGAGACCGAGTCCGTATTTATGTGACCAATCATTTGAAGGAAGACACCGCCGTCCACTGGCACGGGCTCATCCTTCCGAGCGGCATGGATGGGGTGAAGGGCTTAACTCAAAAGGGAATCCCGCCCGGAGAGACTTTTGTCTATGAATTCACCCTCAAGCAACACGGCACCCAAATGTACCACTCCCATGGCGATGAAATGGTCCAGATCGGCATGGGGACGATGGGATTCTTCGTCATCCATCCCAAACGGCCCGCCAAAAAGGAAGGCTCCCGTGAAAAAGATCAACGCGAAACGTTGCCCGAAGAGACCCCGCGAAAAATCGATCGGGATTACGCCATTTTCTTGAACGAGTGGTTCGTCGAGCCTGGAACCAAGAGACCCAATCCGAACGTCATGACGGATTTCAATATATTCACCTTCAACAGCAAGGCCTTTCCAGGGACGGAGCCGCTTGTGGCACAGACCGGTGAGCGTGTCCGGATACGATTCGGCAACGTCAGCCAGGAATGTCATCCCATTCATTTGCACGGCCATAGTTTCAAGGTCGTCGCCACCGACGGCGGCGATATTCCGGAATCGGCCCAATGGCCGGAGACGACCGTGCACGTCTGTCCCGGCCAGACCCGGGATGTCGAATTTATCGCCAATCCAGGCGATTGGGCGTTCCATTGCCACCGCCGCCATCACCCGATGAACCCGATGGAGCATGACATCCCCAATCTCCAGGGAATCGATCAAAGCGGGATCGAGCGGGGGATCAAGAAGTTCGTCCCAGGCTACATGGCCATGGGGGAGCACGGGATGGACGAACACCAAATGCACGCCCAGCACATGAAAGGGCCGCCGAACACCCTCCCGATGATGGCGGGAGTGGGCCCATTCGGAAACATCGGGATGGGCGGGATGTTCACCGTCTTGAAGGTTCGCGACAAGCTCAAGCAGGGTGATGAAGGATGGTATGACAACCCTCCAGGAACCGTCGCGGATGCAGCGGGCGGAGCACCAGCGGAAGAAGCTACGATATATACCTGCCCCATGCACCCGGAGATTCGCCAACCCGCGCCCGGAAAATGTCCCCTATGCGGCATGGATCTTGTCCCCGTTGAGCCCAAGCCGCAGGAAAAGAAGCAAGAACGCCCTGGTGCCCAGCCCGCCGGGCACGAGCACAAACATTAATAACGTTTAAGCAAGGAGGCGCTTATGTCAAATACCTCTCTAAAAAACAAAGCACGCTTTTCCACTGCAAGGCGTTCCCTTATATTGTTCGGGATAATTACGCTAACTGGCGCTTGCCGTCCTCACCACTCCACTCCCGTAGGTCCGCCGGAAGCATCCACAACGACTCAATCCGAAGTGGAAAGCCTGATGCCCGCCAATGCTGCCCGGGGCGAGAAGGCAGTGCCGACAATCGAAGGCAACCTAATTAAGGCGAACAATAAATTATGCGCGGTCTCCCGAACACCGATGAATGAGAAAATCCTCGGCGCCTTCAAAGGGCAGGTCAATTATGAGGGGGGCAATCCCAAGTACAAAGGAAAGACCTTCGAGTTCAACTATTGCTGCGGCATGTGTCAGGCCAAATTCCCCGATATGTTCAAGGCCGATCCGGACGGGATTTTAAAGTTCCATGGATTGCTATGATGCGATGTGGAGGATCGGGATATCTTTGCAGGGAAAATTGCAGGACAGGCCTTGATCCTGATTTAAATCATCCCGGACTTTGACTTAGGTCATTAATGTCCTGCCACGGAAAGACCATAACTAATAAGAAATCTTTAACCCTCAATGCCAAATAGGAGGTTGTATGAAGAAAGCAGCCCAATTTTTCATGGCAGTCATTTTGGTTTTTGGAATATCTCTTTCCATCGCCCCCAAAACCCGCGCGCAATCCTTTGATGTTCAGAAGGCGATAGAGGCGGGGGATCACAAGGGCCTTGCCGAATATTATAGGTCTCAAGCAGAGACCCAAAGGAACGTGGCGGCAATGCACGACAAAATGAAGACCGAGTATCGCAAGAGCCATGTCCATTATAAGGGAATAGACAGTGTCATGGCGGGCCACTGCGGGGATTTGAAATTCCAGGCCCTTAAATCCGCCGAGCAGTACGATGCATTGGCCAAGCAAGAAGAGAAGCTTGGGACCGCCAAGTAATTTTATCCGAACCGCCCAATCTACCGCCCAGCGAACGCATTTGTTATCTGTCTGTAGGCAAGGAAAGTCCCGGCCCGCTGATATTTTTCTGGCATTCCATGGAGCGGCGACTTCAGGGAAATCGAAAAATGCGCTTATTTGAGGGGTAAAAATGGGTTTTTCCATATTTTCTCATCACGAGTCCTGGACCATTGCGCATGGGCTATTGTTTGGCACTCTCTACCTGATCGCCTTTGCCGGCGGATTGGATGCACTTTGGAATTTAAGGCCAGGCATCTTGACCGAGGAAGGGATCCGAAAGTCCATTAAAAGAGTGCAATTGGGTCTATGGACGATGGCGGTCGCCTCTTGGCTGACGGTCATCACCGGGACCTATGTGGTCTACGTCTGGTACCGAGCGAAAATTCCCGGCAGTCCTCGCTCGCGTCTCCTTTCCGAACCGGCAACCGCCTTCTGGCATACCTTTGGGATGGAATGGAAAGAACATCTCTCTTGGATTGTCCCAATTTTGACTACGGCAGCCGCCTTTATTGTCTCCCGTTACGGGCAGGAATTGGTAAAGAATCGGGTGCTTCATTCGGTTGTCTTATGGTTCTTGTTGGTGAGTTCCGCTATGGCAGGAATAGGAGCTCTCTTAGGCGCTTTCATCAATAAAGTGGCTCCCTTTATTTAAGGATGAAAAATTATGGATAGAAAGGAAATCTCGAAAAATGGGCAAGCCGTGGCGGCCATCCTGGCTGCTGGAATTGGATGCGCGACACTTGGGATTGTCACGATCCTTTCAGAAATGAGCCCTGCGATTGAGCAGGGACTCAGTTGGTGGAATCCTGCCGGACCTTTGACAGGCAAGACCGGAACAGCAGTCTTGATTTGGGGCCTTGTTTGGGCCTCCCTCCATTGGCAATGGAAGCATAAGGACTTCCTTAATTTTTCTTCGATACTCCGATGGTCCTGGGTCTTGATTTTCGTGGGAGTTCTTGGAACTTTTCCGCCGATATTCAATGCCCTTTCGAGGCCCTGACCATGGCAGAAGAGATAAATTATGGAACCGGGAGCTTTGCCGAATTCTTTTGCCGGACAGCGGGCATCTCCAGGAGGAAGAGGCCCGTTTTTTAAACAAGCACAAGGCTAGCAAGCACTCTCCGGCCTTGCCTCTTTATACCCAAAAAGATGCGGAGAATTGCCTTTCACAGTTCCATTCCGTCGATTTCGAGAAGGTCTTGGATTTGAACGGGGGGATTCAGGCAGCTTTAGCCTGTCGTTGAAGCGCCTCCGCTTTCGGCTGAGTTTTTAGGGAATTTTGCGAATGTTATACATCGTCTCCCCTTCATTTAATAAGGGAGCTAGGCCTTCGCCGAGATCAACCCAGCCACCGAAATTAACTAGATGGCGTCCTTCTCCAGGGAAAGGAAAAGTAAACATCCCATTAAGGGTTGCTCCAACTGGAGCAGGGAAACATTCGGGTTCATTGGACGCAACTACGTAGCCCTGCCACATTATATAGAAAAAGGGATCAGCTCCCCCTAAGGTCTGGGTTAACAAATTGGGGATACCGTCCCGATCGTAGTCGCTTAAAAATTCGTAGGTTCCTGAGGGCACGGGAGTTCCATCTTCCCCATATATTCCAGCTTCTGTTATGGTATATAGCAAAGTAAGACTATCACCGGGTTGCGAGCAAGAGGCTAAAGGCCCAACAACAGCAGCAGAGCCCCCACCACTCCATCCATCGGAATTATTTCCCTTGCCTGCGAGATGGACATCTTGGACATTTTGGGGAGCCGCACTAACTACTATAGACCAGAGCGGCTCGGTAAAACGGCCAGCCGCCACCGTAACCTGAGCCGTTGGGATCGCCAACGCCCCAACAAAAATGGAAGTTAAGAATATCTTATTTAAGATTGGGACTTTCATACCCACCTCCTTCAAACTTAAGTCGTTAAGATTCACACGCCATTCAGCATGATGCGTTCGAGCGAAGGAATGGCGGAAGGACAGCAACATCTTCCGATGCCTTGGCTTTACCCAACGATATGGCAAAAATTAACGTGAATAATGCGGCACGCCGCAACCCGGATAAGAAATGACACTTTACCCGCATCCTCCTAGGCATGATGGTAACACCGCCGAAATCGGAGTGACAAGGCCAAGCCCAATAAAAGAGGTCGGTGGGGAAATATACACCGCTACGGCGGCATGACAGGGTCCGAAGTGCGCCGCTCTTGACGGTTCAGACCATCATGGTTAGTATGCTCAGGACATGAAGCCAATCATTCTCCAGATGCGAATTCCCATTTCCTTGAGGACCCCCCTGGTCTTTCTTTTCTAAGTCGGGGATCCTTCCCGGCTGTTCTTTATTCCGAATCATCCACTGAATCGTAATTTTTTCCCGGCACAGCTTCGTCTGGAGCTGGGGCCAGGTCTTTGTTTGGAGGAAAAATGAAAACTCTAAAATTGTTCCTGTTATCTGTGCTTTGCGGCCACCCGCTCTCGTTTTTGGCGGATTGGGTTCGAATTCGCCTGGCAAAATCGATGGTCCGATATTCCGAAGGGAAAGACCTGTTTTTCTTAACGGATGACTATGATCCCCGCTGGGCTGAGCATCTGGAGAGGTTGGAATTCGATGAAAGCGAAGACGACTTTCACGCGCGAGTCATTCACTAAAAAGGAGGCCGTATGAACGAAAATACAGTGCAACAAATGCCCTTGGAACTCCCCCCGATCTACCTTTCGGCTTCCGACGCCGAACAGCTGAAAAGCCTCGTCCTACAAACGCCGCGCGGAGAGGTCCGCGAACGCTTGGAAGACGAATTGAGCCGCGCCGAGATCTTGTCGACTCATGCCTTCCCCTCGGATATCGTGAAGCTGAATTCCTTGGTCCGCTTCGTGGACCTGGAATCGGGCCAGAAAAAGGAGCTGGCCCTGGTCCTTCCGGGCCAAGCCAATATCCGGGAAGGCCGGATCTCGGTCTTGGCCCCGGTCGGCATCGCCTTGCTCGGCCTTTCGGTCGGACAAAGCATCTCCTGGCCGATGCCGGAGGGTCGGACCCGGACGCTGAAGATTCTGGAAGTCTTCGCCGCCAAGCGACAGGAGCATCCGCCGTAGAATGACCAAGCCAAACGCCATCGAAACCCCGCGCCTCCTGCTCCGCCCCTGGCGCGACGGCGACCTCGAGCCTTTCGCCCGGCTCAACCAGGATCCCCGAGTGATGGAGTTCTTTCCGAAACTCCTCGATTCCGAGGAAAGCCGCGCCTTGGCTGAAAGGATTCGCCAGCACTCGCCGTCCCGGCGAACCACCGCTCGATCGCGGTCATGGAGAAGTTGGGGATGCGGCGCGATCCGGCCGAGGATTTCGATCACCCCGTTTGCCCGCCGACCACCCCTTGCGCCGGCATGTGTTGTACCGGATCAGCGCCTCCCCATCGGCATCCGCGCCTTCCAGTCGTTGATCTTATGGATCACCCTGGCGAAATCCTCATAGCGCGCCGGCTCGGCTCGGGCGTAACTGCGGGAAGCTCTTTGCAAGAGAGCGATCCCGACTTCGAAGGTGTCGGCCGCCTCGGCTGCCCCTTCAAAGTTCTCGCCGGCCCGATATAGCTCCCCCATCCGCTGCCAATGCTCGGCTTCGGCCAAATGCAGGCGGTAGAGGCCCAGCCGGCTCCGCTCGATCAGGCGCAGATCCATGCTGGTTTTGTGCCCCAAGGACTCGATCCGCCGCAGCGCCATTTGGTAATTTTCCAGCGCTCGGGGGCTGTGAGTGCCGTCGCGGCTCCGCCAAAACTCCGCCAGGTTGAAATAGGCCCAAGCCGCCTCGCGGTGGGCCGTGCCCGCTGCGATCCGGTTGTCCGGCCCCCGCGGTTGCAGGCTTTCCAAGTGTCGTTCGGCCAAATCCACCGCCGATTCGAAGCGTTCCAGCGCTTCCCGGAAGTATCCGGCATGCTCCATCGCGAGGCCGATCTCGCGCTGCCGGCGGATTTTCTCGAAACCCCAACTGAAGGCGGCTTTCAAACGGTTTCGCCAAGCGAAGCCCAAGCTCATTTCCTTCACCGGCGTTCCGTCCTTGAAGAAGATGCTGGCTCCCAAGAGAAAGGCCGGAGAAACGGTGGAGAGCAGATCGGGGCTCAGCTCATGCAAGCCGAGCAAGCCCAAGCCGAGGCCCAAAAAGCCGGTGGTCGGAATTCCGGATTTGGTCTGGAGCTCGGCGGTCTCCCACCACCTCGCAAAATTGGGGCCCTGTTCCTCGGCCGTTTTCAATAAGATTCGCCTCTGCTCCTGGTAAGCGTGGCCGGCTTTGAAAAGCTTCTCCAAGGCCGTCGGCAAAGCGGCCAAGGCCCCATTCACCCATTCCCGGGCCGGCAGCGCGGGCGAATGTTCGGCCACCCGCTGGAGGATTTCGACGGCCAGCTCGGTCGTCGTGCCGCCGCGGTAGCCGTGACGATCCTCGATCTCGGGAATGAGCCGGCTCATCGCTTCCAAAAAGTGGGTTTCGCCGCCGGGAATTTTGGGAAAGAGCTCGGCCAGCAGGTCGACCGAGATCCGGGATTGATCGAGGAAGTCGAGCAGCCGAGGCCAGGCCGGTTTTTCGCCGGCGATGCTTTGCCACTGGCGGAGGAAATCGGGCAGAGTTTCGAGCGAGCGGAAGAATTTGCCCTCCTGCTTGGCGATGCGTCGCAAGAGCTCGCCGAGCTCGGCCGGCTTGACCTCGAAAGCGGCGCCGGCCTCCAAAAGCTTCGGCAGCCGGCTCAGAAAACCCATGCCGGTTTTTCCGGCGAGGGCCTCGTCAAAGAACAAGGCGCGCAATTCCGGCTTCGACCAGCCGCTGCGCTGAGCCGCGTTCAACACCTCGGCTAAGAGGCCGAGGTTCAGCTCGGCCAGGAAGGGCGACTCGCTAAAAACCCGATAGACCAACTGCTTGAGCTCCGGCAGCTGCCAGTCGCCGGCCTGGGCCGCCTCGAAGAGCGGATCGAAGCGCCAGCCGATGAAGTCGGGCGATTGACCGAGGAGGGCCGCCAGATAAGCCTTGGGCGTCGGGAGCTTTTCCAATTGATCCGGGTCGCGGCGCTCGAACTCGATCAGGCTCCAACGCTCGGGGCCGAGGGCCCAGGGACGGTGCAGCTCCACCCGGAGGACGCTGTGCTTTTTCGGATCGAGGGTGTTCTCCGGCAGCTTGGTCGGGTCCTTGCCGAACACGATCCAAGAGCCCTCCTGCAGCGAAATACCCTGCTGACCCACCGCCTGCCATTTCGACTTTTCATGCACCCAGACCAAGGGCTCGCGAGTGAGATTGCGGAGGAAGAGACGGCCGTTGCGCAGCTCGAGCGCGGCTTGCTGATCGCGGATTCCCTCATTGCGAAAGAGGTCGAGGAAATCGGGGCTGCGCTCCGAATCGTTCTGGACCCGCTGACGGTGATGCAGCGATCCGTCGCGTTGGTTGACCAAGGTCATGTCGGGCTTGCCCGAGGCCGACTCATGCAGGTTCTTGTATTGGCGGCCGACGCTGTTCTTCACGCCCAGGGTGTAAACTTTTTCCGGTTTCTCGAAAGTGAGAGCCAAGACTCGGCCGCCATAGAGATTGTTCCGGTGGACGAGGGTGCGGAAAGGCATGTCGGTCGGCTGGGCGGGAGCCTCGCGGGTTTCGGCGTTGCCGCGGATCCGGCCGAGCGAGACGTAAAAGGGCTCGCCGGGCTCGCCGTCCTTCGGCGTCGACATCTCCCAAATCGGCAGCCGTCGCGGCGAACCGCCGGCGGTGGCGAAGGCTCGGGGCGCCCCGGCTTCCAGCGGGATCGGCGAAAAGGCCGGCGACGCTGGCGTCCGCCAGCGCAGCCCCGCCTCCCAAGCGGCGAATTTCGGGCCGAGCAAGCCCTTGGCGAGGTGAGCTCCCGCGCCCAAGCTTGCCAAGGCGCCCAAGGTCTCCGCGACCGCGGTGGCCCCATCGGTCTTGGGCCGCAGGCCCAGCTCGGCTTCGACATGGTGGGCGAGCAGCATGCCGCTGAAGGCCGAGGCTTGGGGAATGGCGGCACGGCTGAAACGGTCGAGTTGGGGGAGACGAGCCGTCGCTTGGTTCCCCGCGAAGGCGAAGCTCTTCAAGGCGCCCAGGGTCAGAGCGGCGCCGGCCAAATCGCGGCCCACCGCCTTTCCCGACCAGGTGACCGGCTCGCCGCTTAAGTCCATCAAGCTCCTGCTCAAGAGCGAAAAGGCCGGCACCTCGACGGCGAAGCCGCCGAGGTTGGCGGCGGTCCGGGCCGCTAGGCCGCGGCTGAACCAAAGCGAGCTGCCGGCGAGACTTTCCAAGGTGACGGCTCGACTCAGCTGGAAGAGGGAGGAGCCGGCGATCATCGGGACGATCATCCGGTAATCGGTGGCCTGCTTGCCGAATTGCGAAACGAGGATTTCGGCGCGGCCGCCGACCGAGCCCTGACCGCTCAGCGCCGCGAGCCGGCTGCGGGCCCGCTTGGCGATGGAGGGGAAAGGGCAGGCGCCGGCGCTTTGGTAGATCGCCGCGGCGGCCGCGATATTTCCGCTTTGCTGCTGGCGTCCACCGAGGACCAACAGGCCCTCGAAAAACAACTCGGAGTCCTTCTCCCGGCCGAGCGCCGCCGCTTCTTCGCGAGGGAGGCGGTCGAATTGAGGGCCGAGCAAGGCCAACAGGGCTTCGCCCGAAGCAGGTGTTCGAGGGATCTCTTCCATGGTGAACGGAAACAGGGCCGAAAACGGCGCCAAGGTAGGAGACCCCAATTATCGCTAGGGTCGCGGATTTGTTGCGGAGTCGTCATCCTGAGCAGGGCCGGTCATCCTGAGCGAAGCGAAGGATCTGCGACTGGCCAAGGTGTTTTGAAAGGTCCAATTTCCTTCGTGTCATCTCAGGGGATCCGAGGAGACGAAGGGGCTTTCGAGTCCCAAAGTTTCTTGGTAGGTCGCAGATCCTTCCCCCAGTCTCACTCGAACCTCGCGGCGTTCGACCGGGGCCCCCGCTCAGGATGACGTGCCCGCTCAGGATGACCTCTGCTGAGCAAAAAAAAAGGCCCCTCGTTCGGAGGGGCCTTTCCAAGGAGGAAATTCGAATTAAGCGCGGAGCTTGGCCCGGCGCATTCCCCACAGCCCGGCCAAGGCCAGGATGCCGAGGCCCCAAGCCGCCGAGTAGCTCGGCGCCGAAGCGCTTAGGCTGCAACCGCCGTCGCTGCGGGCGGTCGGGAAGCCGGGGTTCGGGTTGTTCGGGTTGGGGTTGCTGCTGGGATCGGGATTCGGAACCACGCTGCCCGGCGGCAGGATCGTCGCCACGCCCTCATCCTTGGCGATCGAGGCATTGGTCGGGCTGAAGAGGTTCATGAAGAACTCCTCGTTGCCCTCGTCGATGGCGTCGGACTTGATCGTGACCTGGATGGTCTGAGTCTTGGTGCCGGGGCTGAAAGTCAGGGTGCCGGTGGCGACCGTGTAGTCGGCCGAAGCGGTGGCGGTGCCGGCCGCGGTGCCGTAATCGACTTCGATCGTCTCGTCGCTGTCCTCGCTCAGGGTCACCACGAAGGTCACGGTGCTGGTGCCGGAAGCCGGTTCGGCCACCTGGACGTCGTTGATCGAGAGGGTCGGGATCGAGGTCAGGACGACGTCGTTGCCGTCGCCGCCGGAGTAGCTGATCTTGAAGCCGATGTCGTCGATGCCGACGACCCGGAAGGTTTCGCCTTCGGACAAGCCGTTGAAGGTGCCGGCCACGTCGTCGCTCGAATCGTTGTCGATGATGACGAACTCATCGCCGGCGACCAGGTCCGGTCCCAGGGCGATGCGGAAGATGGCGCCGGCGATGTTGACCGAGCCGACGACGTCCAAGCCGCTGTACTCGGTGCCGGGCACCGGGCCGTTGAGCTGGACGATGAAAACCGAGCTGGGCTCGAGGGTGAGGTCGCCGACTTGGAGCAGGGCCGGCTCGTCGTCGCCGGGCGAGATTTCACCGCCGGCCTCGACGGTGACTGCGCCGGTGATGATGCCGTCGCCTTGGAGCTCAGCGCCGTTTTGGACCGAGACCGTGCCGGAGCCGGTCGCCGAGCCGGAAGTGTTGGTGACCTCGGTGGCGCCGGCATTGAGGACGGTGCCGCCGCTGTAGGTGTTGGCCGCGCTGAGCCGGAAGAAGCCGGGGCCGTTCTTGACGACGGCGCCGGTGCCGCTGATCACGCTGTTAATGACCGCGGCGCCTTGGCCCCCGACGATCAGGTCGAAACCATTGGTGTTGATGGTGCCGGCGCTGTTGATCTGCAAGAAAGTGCCGGCGTTTTGCACGGTCAGCAAGACATCGGTCGCGAGGACCAAGGGGATGCTGAAAATATTGGTGCCGGTGGTCTGACTGGAGAGCAGGCTGCTGCTCAGGTCGATGGAGTTTCCGGCGATGATGTAGTTGGTGCCGGCGAGGATGATGCCGGCGATGTCGGTGCCGGCGGCCAAATCGTTGTGGCTGTTGCCCGCGAGCGTGCTGGGGAAGGTGATGGAGTCGCCGCCAACCGGTGCGACGTCACCGGCCCAGTTGACCGCGGCGGACCAGTTATTGTTGCCTAAGCCGCCGTCGTCCCAGACTTTGGTGGCGGAATGGAGAGTTGGGGTGAATAGGAGCACGACTGCGCCTAGCAGGGTGCCGATCGACTTTTTCATATGGCCTCCTCGGTTTATACACCCCATGGCGTCCCTAGCGGGGGTGGACCGAGAAGTCAACCAAGGTCCGAAGCTTAAAGGGCGATCCCGTGGAATCCCCCCTTTGAAAAAGGGGGGTAGGGGGGATTTAAAGCCGCGGCAGGCGTCTGAACGCGCGTTGGGATTTATGCCACCGCTTCAAATCCCCCCTGGGTCCCCCCTTTTTCAAAGGGGGGAAATTGGCAAGATCCTTAGCTCTTTTGCCTTTATGTACAAATTTTCAGTGCTTGAACCAAAAAACCGCAATTAAATCGACAATGAAAAGGAGGACGATCATGGCCTCGAGGAAGAGCATTCGGGCCTCGTTGGCCTCGCCGTGCAGGGTCTCATAGAGGTTGTCGAGATGGAGCAGCCGGTTTTGAATGCTCTCCCGCCAAGTGGCCAAATGAAAGCGGTCGCGAGCCGCGAGGTAGATGCGGGCCAGGTACCAGTCGCCGAAGAACTTGCTGATGTTGGAAACCTCGTCGGTGATCTTAGCCACGTCGGTCCGAAAGCGCCGCAGCTTTTCGAGCTCGCTCCGCTTCCAGCTCCAGAGCCTGGGCCGGCTCCTTTCCAATTCGTCGTAGGCCCGATTGAGATAAACGTCGAGCCGCTTGTCCATCAGCACCAGCTCTTCCAATTGCAGATTGGCCAGCTCCAGGACGTGGACCTCGTCCTCGATCTCGCCGGAAAGATCGGCCAAGAGCGCGGCGTCCCAGTCGACGATGGCGACGTCGTCGAACTCGAAGCTGAGCTTGTGCCGAAAAGTTTCGTCAATCTGCTGCTGGGAGAGCGCGGCCGGATCGGTCTCGGCGAGGAGGCCGGCGATCTCGCGCCTTTGACCCTCGGCCCATTGCTCGGCATTGGCGCTCTGGCCGATGCGGCGCAGCACGAAGACGGTGTAGGCCTCGGGAATGTCGACCTCGGAGGCGCCGACCAAATACTCCCGGAGATGTTGGACGACGTTGCGGCAGAGCTCGTGCGCGGCCTGGTCCAAGGGCCCCTTGCCGTCGAGCGCCGGACGGTGAAAGGGCATCAGCCCGCCCAAGCCGCCGACTTCGAAGGGCACCGAGATCAAGACCGACACCACGCCGACGTCGTAGATCCGCACCAGGCTTTGCACCTGCTGTCCGCCGATCCGCCAGGAGCCGCGCATCGGGTCGATGCTGAGCGGCCGGTAGAAAGGAATGGCCTTGGGCACCAGCCGCTCATTGCTCGGCCCGAAGGGCACCGTCTTCTTGGCCAAGATTTTCTCGGCCTTGTCGGTGCGGATCTCGTCGGCCACGTCGAAGGCATAGAGATAAAAGACCTCTCCTTGTAAGGGTGTTTCCATGGCCGGCCCGCCTTCCCATCTGTCTAAATTTAACCGTTAAATTTGTATAAAATCCTACATCTTAGGCGAAAAATCCATAAAAAGAACAATAAATTCATCGTTTAACAACTGGCATCGGCTTTGCTTTAAATGACGGAATAGCGTGGAGAAAAAATGACGCCGATTTCCGTCCGCCAAATCCTGGAAGATTATCCCAAAGCCGCCCAAGCCGAGGAAGTGTCTCCTTGGCTGCTCAACCTCGACGAGAATCAGGATGGGACTTTTCAGCCGGAAGAGCTGCGCAACCACGAAGGCCGGCTCCGCTGCGATTTCCGGGTTCGAGGCTTGGGCGCTCAGCGCTGGAAAAAACTGGAAGCCATCCTGGTCGGGCGCTCCTTGGTAAAAGAAAATCCCGATGGCTGCCCGGTGAAACAAGGCCCGAGTCCGGGCCGAATGCCCGCCGCTTCGGCCGGGCTCTATCGTGGCAACGCCTATGACTTCGTCTTTCAATTGGGGAAGGGCATCGGTCTCCAGGCCGTGCTCGACTTTTTGAAAGATGCCGGATACCCGGCCACCCCGCAGAAAAAATTCCACGAGGCCGCCTTGGCCAGCGGCCGCTTGATTCGAATCGAAACCCACCGCGGCCACCTCCAGAAGATCCACTATCTCGACGCCCAAGGCAAAGCTTCGATCCTTTGCCGGCTGGAATTTTGGGAATTGCTGCGTGCCGCCGGCCGCTTCGAGGATTTCTTCGCGGCCAATCCTTATTACGAGCAGGAGCGGGAGGCCTGGGGCCGCTACCACTCGGTGGTCTACACCTACGGCAAAACGCCGACCTTGAGCCGGGCTCAAGCCGCCAAGAAAGGTTGGAAGGGCGTTCTGCTCTTCCCCGACATCCATGGCAGCTGGGAACGGATTCAGGCCTTGGAAAAAATGATCCGCAGCCAGAAGCTCGATTGGCTGGCCATCGAGATGCTGCCGCAAAATCTGCAAAGCGAGCTCGACGATTTTCTGACCGCCAAGGCGAGCAGCACCGCTTGGCGCGAGGCCAAGCGCAAGCTCCAGAACTACCTCCAGCCGTTCTGGGCGCCCTATTTCAAGAAGATCAGCAAGCCGGAGGAGAATCCCTATTACCAGCTCCTCCTGCTCTGCCGCCGCCGGGGGCTCAAGGTCGTGGCCTTGGACGCGCCGGCCTCCTATACCCAAGCCGCCGACGCCAAGATGAGCTCGCTCAGCATTGGCACCCGCAACCGGATCTGGGCCGAAGGGGTTCCGGCCAAGGGCCGTGGCATCGTCTACGGCGGGGCTTTTCACTTCAGCGGCTATCCGAAAGTCCGGTTCCAGGATTTTTTGGAGGAGCGGGATCGGAAGAGATCCGTCTCGCTGTTGTCATTCTGAGGACCCGAAGGGGCCGAAGAATCTCATACCCACCAAGGCGGTCGCAGATCCTTCGCTCAGGATGACGGTGTTACGATGCCCCTCTCAGTGATCCCCGATCTTCTTGATCCGGCGCCGGCCGAAGATCGCCGCCGGATCGCTGTAGAACTTGAACTCCAATAAATTCAGCGAAGGGTCCTGGAGGAAGAAGGTCCGGTGCTCGAGCGGCGTTCCGGCGAAACGGAGCTTGGGCTCCTGATAGAAAGCGAGCTTGCGCCGCCGGGCCCGCTTTTCCAGCGCCTGCCATTCCTTCAAGCTGCCGAAGATGAGGCCGAAGTGGCGGGGGTAGATCCCGCGCTGCGGCCGTGGCTTTTCCTTGGCGAGCTGGGCGACGATCTGGTGCTCGCCGAGCTTGAAGATCGCCGAATGAGCCGAGGCCCGGCCGGCGCGGCAGCCGAGGGCGAGATAGAATTTCTTCGCGGCCTTCAGGTCGTGGACCGGGAAGGCCAGATGGAAGAGGGGTTTAGCCACGGTGCTCCCGATAGAGTTTCAAGGTCCAAAGGAAAAAAGGCTCTTGGCGGTGGGCGGCCCGGAAATCGCGCAGGACCTCCGGCATTTCCGCTTCCTGCGGAAAGGGGAAGGAATGCTCGGGCGGCGTGCAGAGCGGCGCCAGCAGGGCGGCGGCGCTCATGTCGGCCCGGCTGAAGCGGTCGCCCACCAGGTAGTTCCGGTTTTTCAGGGTTTGGTTCAAGCGATCGATGGCCTCCAACAAGCGCTGCCGCGATTTTTCGGCGGTTTCGGGCCGAATGTTCATCGCCCGGCGCATCAGCCGGCGGATGGCCGGGAAGGCGAAGGCGTAGATCGCCCGGATCGAAAAAGAGGTGTCGTGCAAAATCATCCGCTTGGCCATCGCCGGTTGGGCCAAGAGATAATGATAGAAGTAGCGGCGAAGGTGGACGCCGATTTCCCTATCGAGGAAAACTTCCCATTCCCGGGCTTCGGCGGCTTCGGCCGGATCGAGCGGAGTCAGGCGAGGCTCGGGCTGGATCCGATCGAGGTAGTCGATGATGGCGTCGGAGCCCTGGACGATTTGGCCGCCGTGCCGCAGCACCGGGAGGCTGGTGGCGCCGCAGCCCATCTTCCGGGTTTTCCGCAAATGAAGTCCCGGCGCCAAATTGACCAAACGGTAGGGCAAGCCCTTGAAGGCGAGGGTCCATCGAGCCTTCTCGCAGTAATGCGAGATCGGAAATTGATAGAGGATGGTGTCTTCGCGGCTCATTCGAATTTGAAGGTCGAAAGCTTGGCCGGAGGCTTCTTGGCCTCGCGGCGCTTCGTCGTCTTGACCTTCCCGTCGGCATCGGTGACTTTCACGATCCGATCGCCGGTCAGCCAATTGAAGTCGTCTTCCTTGGCCTCGGGGCCGGCGGTGTCGTGACTGATCTTGGTTTCACCGATCAAGATCCAATCCCCGTCCTGCCGGCGCCAGCGGTGGGTGTAGCCCCAGCGAAAACGGCTGCCGCCGTAATGATCGATGATCACCACGCCGTTCTTGATCTGAAGCTCGGCCAAGGGGTCGCCGAAGATGCCGCCGCAAGTGCGGCAAAGGACGGCCTGCTCGCTGGCGGCTGAGAGCCGATAACCGCCGCCTTCGGGGTTTTGCAGGAGCAGGACCAGCGGCCGCGGCCATTCTTCTTGCATCGAGTCTTCGGCCGGATTTTTCAGGATCAAAGCGGCGTCGGGCTTGCCGTCGCGGTTCAGATCGCCCTCGGCCTGCATCAGGACGGCCCAGCCCTTGGGGACGAAGTCTTGGAGCCGGGCTCCGCTTTCCGGTGGCTTGGGCGCACTTGCGGCCCTGGCCGGCACCGCCGAGCCGAGCCCGATCGCGATCAGCAGCAAAAAGACTCGGAAAGGGCGATGTAATTCTTGACGGAGCATGAATTTCCTTATTTAGTCGGGCCGGGTATTGGGAATCATTCCATTCTGGTTGTAACCCGAATCCAACTTCAAGAAAAGCTCGGGGCTTCATCTCTATCCATGAAAGGAGAATAGCCGATGCAGTGGTATAAGAAAGTAGGGGGTGCCGTTCTGGCGATGACGGCGATCCTGGGGGGCTGGACTTCGTCCGGCCAAGCTCAAATCTTCGATACACCGGTTCTGGATTTCGTGCTCGAGGCCTTGCCGACGCCGAGCGCGGCGCCGTTTCCGAGCCTTCCGCTCACCTTGAACGTCGGTAACTACGACACTTCGATCAACGGGCCCGGCGATCTGCCGCTCAACGAAGTGGCCATCGCCGGCATTTCCGGCTTTGTCGAAACCGATCCGATCGCCTTGGTCCACCGTTATTGGACGATCGTCCATGACAGCTCGACCGACACCCGGTCGCTGGTTCAGACCGCTCCTTCCGACATCGCGGTCACCGACGAATTCGAGCCTTTCTACTTGATCCCGGACAGCCTCCAGCTCGTCGACCTCGACGGCGATGGCGCCGACGATATCGCCGTCCTGGGCGCGGGCATCGAGCTCGAGAGCGGCCGAGCGGTCGACCTGGCCAGCCTCAAATTACAAAAGACCGGCACCACCGGGCCGGTCGGCGTCTTCGGCGTGCCTTCGCAGGCCGGTCCCAATTTCTTCGCGACCTCGCTCAACATCCTCGGCCAGCAGACCGATTCCTCGATTCCTTCGCTGTTCGGCGGGACTCCTTCCCAGCCTTCGCTCACCACCGCCGATTTCGACGGCGACGGAAGCATCGATTTGGCCTTCTACGATTTCTTCTTTGGCGACCCCGGCATCCAGGTGGCCGTCAGCCTGAGGAACGACGGGACCTTCGGCACCTTGCCGCGGACCGACACCACCCTCAACCTGCCGGTCGATTACCAAGGCTTCGACTTCGCCTATAACCTGGTGGCCGCCGACATCGACGGCGACGGCGCGCCCGACCTGGCGATCACCTTCGACGCCGCCGACGGCAGCGGCGTTCCCGACCGGCTGCTGGTGTTCAAGGGCAACGGCGACGGCAGCTTCGTCGCCGATCCCATCGCTTCGGTCGACCTCGGGAGCGACTTCGACCTCAGCGGGCTGGCGGTCGGCAACTTCGATGGCGACGAGTTTCTCGATTTCGCCGTCGGCGCGGCCCAGCAGGAAGTGCTCCCCGGGACTTTCTTGATCAATATCGTCCTTTGCAGCCCCGGCGCCTCTTGCAGCGTCAGCCCGATCGATTTGGCCGACGGCACCTTCGTCGTCCCGCTCAGCCTGGCGGCCGCCGACTACGACGAGGACGGCTTGGACGACTTGGCGGTGGCCTTCATCGCTTGCGACAACCCCAGCGGCGAGTGCGAGCAAAACGAAATCAGCTCGGGCGTGGGAGTCTTGGTCAACCAAAACGGCAGCTTCACCAACCAACCCGACCAGATACTCCTGCTCGGCGGCGGCGAGGATAGCCGCATCGTCCTCCAAGTCATCGGCAAGGACATTGACGGCTGCGGCGGGCCCGATCTGGCCTACAGCGGCTTCCAGATCCCCCAAGAGTCGCCGGCGCCGGTTCTGGCCCCGCAAGGCGGCTTCTTCGGCACCACCAACTGGGCTTCGGTGGCCTTCAACCATAACGACGATCCGATCGCCGACGCTGGAACTCCGGTCCCGGTCAGCGGCGGCTTCCAAGTCGGCGGCGAGCCGACTTGCTTGGGCGAGCTCGGCGAAAACCTGACGATCGAGTGGGAAGTGGTTTCGGGCGACGCCAGCATCAGCGATCCGACCACGGCCAACCCGGTCGTGAACGCCCAGACCGACTCGGTCCTCCAAGTGACCTGCTCGGATCTCTGCGGCGCTTCGAGCTCGGCGACGGTCACGGTTCAAGGCGGCAACATCCTCCTGAACGGCTCGGGCTGCTCGCTGAACCCGGCGGCCTCGGGCGGTCTGGCTTGGCTGGTCGGCCTGGCCGGCTTGCTGCCCTTGGCGGTCATTCGCCGACGCCGATAGCGGCGAACGCGGTGAATTCAGAGCCCGGACTCTTCGGAGTCCGGGCTTTTTTTTCAATTTCTTGACTAGACTGGCGAGTCTGATTTCTAATTTCTCAACGCTTTTCCCAAGGAGGGTTCATGCGAAAGCACAAGAGTGGTTTTAAACTCGGATTTGGCGCTTTGGCGGCCAGCTTGCTGCTCGGCGCTTCCGCGCCGGGGCTCGCCCAAACTTTCGACGCGCCGGTGGATTTTCTCCTGCCGAGCCTGGGCTTCCTCGATGATGAATCGATCGACATTCCCTCGACTCTGAACATCGGCAATTTCGACACCTCGATCCTGGGACCCGGCGATTCGACCCTCAACGAGGTCGCGATCGCCGCCGTCGGGTTCATCGACCTCGACAGCTCCATCACCCAGCGTTATTGGACCATCGTCCATGACAGCGCCGCCGATACCCGCTCCTTGGCCTTGAGCCCGCCCTCCGACATCGAGACGACCCTGGCCGAGACGAATTATTTCTTTCCGAGCAGCCTCCAATTGGTCGACTTGAACGGCGACCAAGCCGACGACATCGCCTTGCTCGGCGTCACGCCCGAGATGGATATGGCGGTGAATGCGCCGGCCAACGTCAAATTTTTCGCCTCCGGCTTCGGTCCGGCCCGAGCCATCGGCGTGCCTTCGCAGGCCGGCCCCAATTTCTTCGCGACCTCGCTCAATGAGCTGGGATCCCAAACCGACGGCAGCATTTTGACGGCCTTCGGCGAGTTCGATCCCAACTTCGCGGCCGCCGATTTCGACGGCGACGGCCTGGTCGACTTGGCCTTCTACGATTTCGACGGCGCCGACCAGATCGCGGTGAGCCTGCAGAACAACGGGAGCTTGGGAGCTCTCCCCCGGACCGACTCGGTGCTCACCTTGCCGGCGGGCTTGGCCGGCTTCGATTCGGCGGTGAACCTCGTCGCCGCCGATATCGACGGCGACGGCCCGGTCGATCTGGCGCTGACCCTGAGCCTGCCCCCGACCGGAACGGGCACCAATAACTTCCTCTTGGTCTTCAAGGGCAACGGCGACGGGAGCTTCGTCTCCGACCCGATCGCTTCGGTGTCTTTCCCCGATCAGTCGATCCCGGTCACGCTGGCCGCCGGGAATTTCGACGGCGACGATTTCCTCGACTTCGCCGTCTTCTTTTTTGACCAGGAGCTCTCGGTTGGCGACCTTTCGGTTGTCCTCTGCGCTCCCGGCGGGAGCTGCGCGGTCAACCCGCTTGGCCTGCCCCAGACCGGCCTGTTGGCGATTTTCGGTTTAGCCGCCGCCGACTTCGACGGCGACGGCCTCGACGACTTGGCCAACACCTTCATCCAGGCCGAGGAGGCGAGCCCCGAATTTCCGCAGGGCGGCGTCCAGGTCCGGCTCAATCCGGGCGATGGAAATTTCCCGGTGGCGGCGGATCAAACCTTGGCGGTGGGGGGATCGCTCGACAACCGGGTGACGATCCCGATCGCGACCAAGGACATCGACGGCTGCGGCGGGCCCGACCTGGCCTATTCGGCCTTCGAGCTCATTCCCGAGCCGACTCCGCAGGCGGTGACCGGCCAGGGCTTCGGCGAGCAGGCCGTTTACCACGCCTCGGTGGCCTTCAATCACAACGACGATCCCGTCGCCGACGCCGGCACGCCGGTGGCGGCCAATGGCGGTTTCCAAGTCGGCGGCGATCCGACCTGCTTGGGCGAGCTCGGTGAAAACCTGAGCATCGAATGGGAAGTGGTTTCGGGCAACGCCGAGATCAGCGATTCGAGCGCGGCCAACCCGATCGTGCAAGCCAGCCAGACCTCGGTGCTCCAGGTGACTTGCACCGACGCCTGCGGCGCGGCCAGCTCGGCGACGGTCACGGTCCAGGGCGGCGGCTTCCTCTTGAATGGAACCGGTTGCTCGCTCGGCGGAAGCGCGGCCGGCGGATCGCTTTGGCTGCTGATTTTGGGCGGATTGCCGTTTGGCGTGATTCGCTTAAAATCCCGTAGCAAGGGCCTTTAGGCCCGCCAAGTCGGGGCTGAAGCCCCTTGCTACTTTAATTGGGGAAATTCGGCAGGTCCGAAAAATTCTGCTCCAGCGCCGGCCGAGCCTCCGGCACCAGTTCAAGAACCGTGCGGAGCGCCGCTTGCTGGTGGAAGACGGTCGGGAATTCGCCGAGGTTTTCGTTTTGGATCCGGCCGCGCTCCACCGCCAAGGCCAAGCCCAGCGAAGGGCTGATCGTCGCCAGCTGGACCATGAGGCGAATTTCGCGCTCGGCCAAGTCGCGGGCCGGTGCCGGCGTGTCGAGGCCGGGCCGCAGCCGATCCAGGGCCTCGGTCAGGGCCGCCGGCCGCAGGTCGCCCTCCCGGTTCAATAAATACTCCCAATCCCTCGGCTGCAAGCCCATCCGGCCGGCGAAATGCTCGAAGGCCTCGAGCGGAACTTCCGGCGCCACCTCGAAGAGCGGCTGGGCGTTCGGCTCCAGGCGGAAGGGCGAATAGCGCCGCGGATAGCGGGCGCTGAGGTACTGCCGGCCTTGATCGCCGATATCCGCCCGAAGCTTCGAAACCGTCCACTGACGCAAGGCCACCTGCTCGTCGACCTCGCGGTCGAAGCGCTGGAGCATGTCGGCGCCGGGATCGCGCCCCAGCATCATGGCCTGGCCATCGCGGGCGGCGGCCTTGGCGACCGCGCCGGCCTCGGCTTGGATCAATCGCAGGTCGTCATGTCGCGGCACCAACCAATGACGGCCAAAGTCCCGCCGTTCCGGCGGCAGACGGTCGCGCCATTCGGCCGGCGCGCCGAGCTTGGCCACCTCGAAGATGCCGCGAGCCGCGGCCACCGTCATCGCCGGGCTGATCGCGCCGGCTCGGGCCATCAGGGCGCCGGCGCCGATATAGCCGAAGGCGGTGAAGTTGTTCACCGGGTTCTCGTAAGTTTGATTGCCGCTGCCGTAATAGGCATCGGGCCGAATCCGGCGGAGCTGGTCGGGACTGAGGCCGGGCTCCGGATTGGTCATGGCGCCGACGAAGGGCTCCCCGGCCAAGCTCTCGATCACCAGCTGGGTCCAGCGCGGATCGCCGGTGAAGG
>DATEDP010000129.1 GCA_035281585.1 bacterium | reverse complement strand
TCGGGCCGCGACGCCTTGCCTTCCCATCCCTGCGGCTAGCAAGGACAGTGACTTAGCGGCGAAGGGCTTGACTCCATCACAGTGGCGGGACCGTGCCTGAATTGCAGGCTTCCCTTGGCATGGTGCCGAATAGGGAAGAATGGAGACTTTAGTCAAGAAGGATTGGCTCGGGGTGGGGTTGGTCAGACTTCCTTGATAACTTCGAAGCCTTTGTAACTCCCCACCGCTGCGAACCCGGTGATTTGCTTTGGAGAGTAGTGTTCGCGGATTTTTTCGGCGACCGCGTTCATGGTGGCTCCCGATCCGACAGCGTCATCGATTAGCAGAACCGATTTGGTCTTGATCGGGTTTTTTTTTAAAAAAAATGTATTTTCAGCGTTGAGGATCCGCTCTTCTAGCTTCGACAGCGATTTTTGAGGCACTTGGATTGCGCCGGTATAGGCTTTCACAATTTCTATCTTCGGCTCGGAAAGTTTAAGATCCTTTTCGAATTCTTTTAAGAATTGAATTTGGCGCGGAATGGAGTGGGGAACAAAAGCAACCGAGTCGACTTTCTTTTCTTTGATTAAAGCGAGGATCGTCGATTGACACTCCTTGGAAATCTCATGGATCAATTTTATATTTTGGCCTTGTTTCGCGAAGAGGAGCATCGCGCCCAAGCGGGTTTTTCCGAACTTTGGCAAGCTATAAAAATCTTTGTAAAAGAGTCCGTCCAAGGCAAGTTGCTTAAATGTATTTCTCACTTTCTCGGTTGCGTTAATGTAGCCCTTGCCTTTCACGATAAAGGCATCTGCGTCCTTTCGGATTTTTTCGTATTCTGAAACCAACGAGGGGATTTGTTTTTCCAACCTTAGTCCGCTTGCCCATTTCTGGAATCCCTCGAATCCCTCCAATTGGTCTCCCGAGGGGGAAATATAGAGATAGTTTTTCCTGAGAAAATTTTCAGTTTCTTTTGGGATCGACGGAGGGATCTCGTCCTGGAGGGGACTCGTCTTTGACAAAGAGTAAAAGACCAGGGGAGGCTTCCCATGTTTGACGATTTGGTTTTCGGAGAGCAGCTTTCGCAGGTGGTTGTGGACCGCCACCCCTGAAATTTCGAAGGCTTTTCGAAGATCGTCTGGTCGGACATTTTTATTATTTCTAATAAAATCAATTATTTGTGTGCGCAGGGTGGCTTTCATAGTTTATAGTTTACAGTAAACTATAAACTATGAATTGACAATTAAAAGAGAGCCCAGAATCTGTAGACTACCGTCGGGTTCGTGGCCGGAGAAGTACCACCCGATTTCCTTCGCGAATTTTACCGCTCGGCGCTCTTGCATTGCCTTCTATCCTTGCACGCATTGTTAACTTATTGGACGAGCCTCACCGCCGCTCCGGAGCAACCTGTGAAGAGTGAAAAGGTGGAGCTTTTGTCCCGATGGACAGCCGAAGTAATTCATACTCGAACGCACAGATATGTTGGCTCGGGACCTGCTATGGCAGTCATTGAGCCGAAGCTAAGTAAAAGATGAATCATGCTGAATGATCTAGGGTTTTACTGACAAGCTCCAATTGCCATTGAAACATACGGATTTTACAATACACGACGGTAAGGAAAAAGGAGGTTGATATGGCTCCCGGATCCTTGCGTAGGATTTTAGAACCCTTTCCTGCTGTCAATGATGGCATTCATCGACGGATTCAAATTGAGACCGAACTAGAAAGAAGGATCATTGATCATCCTTACTTTCAAAGATTGAGAAGAATTAAGCAGCTGGGATTTTCCTATTATGTATTTCCAAATGCTAATCACACAAGATTTGAGCACTGCCTGGGTGCGATGAAATTAGCTGGAGATTTTTGGGAGACAATTCTCAAGAATACCGCTGAAGTAATCAATAAAGCAAATCAGAACAATGCGCGATTAAATCCTAAGTGGCAAAAATATTTTGCAACTTTGAATAAATCAATAAACAAAAAAAAGATCCGAGAGCTTTTGCGGTTGTCTGCATTGGCTCACGATTTAGGGCACGGTCCATTTTCTCACCTTTTCGAAGAATTGGCACCAACGTGGCGCCACTATGGAAGGCGAGTTCCAGTTTGGCTGAGGCCAAAAAGAATCAATCAGTCGGAAAAGGTTCCCCACGAAATATTCTCCGTACTTCTTCTTCAGAAGATTTTTAATGATTTAAAAAAGGATAATTTTTTCCAAAATCAATGGATCAATAATGATTTATTTTTAAAATTTTTTGCGAGCATAACTTGTGAAGATGTGAATGCGGACTTTTCCGATGATCAACTGCAGAAACTAGTTCAGTTTCAATTGCCGCCTGGATCTTTGCAGATTGTAAAATCTCTAATTTCGGGGATGGTTGATGTTGATCGAATGGACTATCTCTATAGGGATTCTTATTACGCGGGCGTTAACTATGGATTTTTTGACATCGACAGAATCAAAGAAAGCTTGGTGATTTGTGTTGAGTCTGAATCGAATGTAAGAATGGGGCTAAGGCATAGTGGCCTTGGCGCCTTCGAGCATTACTTATTTTGTTTATATCAAATGTATATACAAATTTATTTTCATAAGACTGTAAGCGCTTGCAACTCTATGCTGTTGTTTATTCATCGGGCCATCGAGAAAGAGGCTAAGAAGAAATTAGATAAATTTCAAAAAAAATATCTGTTCGATATTGATGGTTATGGCTCCTTAGATGAGTACGAATTTATCAGAAATTATAAAAGCCTTGTTTCTAAAACTAGCGCCTTAAGCGCCTTTCAGGATCTTTTTGAAGGACGAGTTTTGTGGAAGAGAATTTTAGAAATTAATGAAGACCAAGATTCAGAGGATATAGGTGATATAGATGCTTTATTAGCTCGAAAAGGATTCAATAACTTTATTTCGGACAGAAATAAGGAGCGATATTTACTCAAGGGATTACGATGTAAAAATCAAAAGGATTCTTTGGTTCTTCTTGAAAGGCATTTAAAAATCCAAATCCCTCAATTGAAGAAATTAAAAGATGTTTCGGATCTCGTAAATTTATATTCTGGTAGAAGTTATAAATTCCATAGGATTTATGCGCCGAGTAATGATGAAAAAAAGATAAAGAATGTAATTAAAAAATTTTATCGACTTGATCTTCCACAAAAGAAAAAAGGAAAACCAAACACTTCTCTGAAAAAGGCTAGGTTGTCGAGGCATAAGTCTTCAAATGGATTAAAGCTGGCTTTAGCTAAATAAAAGTTATTCAGCTCGGCTGGAAGATGGAGTAATTTTTCTAAATTTGATTATCCGGAACAAATCCCGAAAATAACCCCCCAACCTCCCTTGCGGACTTTGTCGCTCGACAATTGCAAGATTTTTTCATGCTTTGTCGCGGGGTTGTTTCCAGATTCTCGACCTTTTCCAGAAAATTATTCCACTTCAAATCTTCGTATCTTGTACCCTCAAGTTTTGGTTGCGGTTCCTCACATTTCAAAAGGCAACATCCGGCAAATAAACCTCGAACGTCGCTCCTTGCTCCGGCTCGCTGGTCACCCGGACGAATCCGCCGCGGGCCTTCACCGCCCGGTGGACTTGGGCCAAACCGAGGCCCCGCTCCAGGTCGGGCGATCCGAAACCCTGGAGTCCGGATTTCGTGGAGACGCCCGACTCGAAGATTCGGGGCAGGAGCTGGGGTGAGATGCCCGAGCCGTTGTCTTGGATCCGCAGCATCCAAAATTGGCCGGCGCTGGGGTTGAAGCCGTGCTCCGGTTGTTGGAGTTGGCTCAGGTGTTCGGGCGTAAGAAAGGCGCTGCGGCCGATCACTCGGACAAAAGGGGATTCCTGGTTTTCCAAGGCCTCACGAGTATTCACGAGGAGGTTTTGGAAAATCCGGCGCAGCGTGGTCTCGGGCCCGGCGACGAACATCCGCTCGGGAATGATGGAATGGAGACGGACCTTGGTCCCAAGGTGGGCTCGCAGGAAGCTCTCTTGGAGCGCCAGATCCAAACGGGCCAGCGCGATCTGGGAGGGGCGGTCCATCGCCAGGTTGCGAAACTCGTTCGACAGCTCGATGAGCTCGCCGAGCCGAGCTTCCATGCCGTTCAAGTCGGCGTTGACGATCTCGCGGATCCGCTCGATCCGCCATTCCACCCGCTCGATCGCGGCGAGGTTGGCGGGCTCCGGCAGCTTGTCGCAAACCGTGCAAAAAAGTGCGTCGACCTGCCGGACGATTTCGGCCGGCGGCTCTTGGCCGCCCATTCGGTAATGCTTCAGCAAGGCCGCTTGGATCAGGCTCAGTTCGGCCAAGTGGCTGCGGACCATCGGCAGATTATAAATGAGCGTGGTCATGCCGCCGGCGACGTCGTGGGCCAGCTGCCCGGCCTCGACCTTGAATTCGGCCAGCTCCTGCTGCTTCGCCGGCGCCGGGCCCGAAACGGTTTCCGGCCGCGGACGCGAGCTGGGCCTTTCCGAGCGCGGCACCATGTCGGAGGTGGTAGTGGGAAAAAGTCCCGATCCGCTTCCGGTGCCCTGCACCGCCAGAATCGGCCGCCAGCCTTCGGGATGGAAAAGCGGCAGCGTTGTGGTTCGGGCATCGAGCGCGCGATTCCAGCGCGCCCAATTCGGCCCCATGATCCCGCCGGCGATTCGACCGGCGGCTTGGAATTGGGCGAAGAGGGCCAGCGAGTCGACCAAGGCCAGCGAAGCCGGCCCCGGCGGCCGCCAACCCCAACGCTCTTCCATGCGGTGAGCGCTGAACAGGCCGAGGAACATGCCAAGCTCGGCCGGACCGCGGCGATTCGGCGCCAGCGCTTGAGCCGCTCTCCCGCCTAAACGCAAGGCGCCCAAGCTCAGGAAGCTTCGCTGCAAGTCCTCGCTCAAGGGCGGAAGCGATCCCTGCCCCGGGCCCAAGGCGGTCGCTGCGAAACGGGCGCTCAAGGGAAAAGACAAGGCTTCGGCCGAGAATCCGGCCAGGCCCGCGAGCCCGCGGGCCGGCGCTCCCCGCGTCAGGAGCCGGGCCGGTTGGGCGGCGAGCCGGGCGCCGACGGCCAGACGAGTCGCCCGAAAGGCTCCGCCGGCGACGGTCAGGCCGAACAAAGTCGAGGGATCGAAGAGCTGAGCGCCGAATTGGCGGACCAAGACCTCGGCCCGATCGCCGATCTCGCCGCCGCCGTTCAAGGCCGCCAGCCGGCGCTGAGCCAGGGCGGCCTTCTCGCCGCGGATCTCGACGTAAGCCCGGGCCGCGACGGCCTCGCGCCCGGTCCTCTCCATCCGGCCGGCGAGCGAGAGCAGGCCATCTTCGAAAAGCGCGGCATCGGCCTCATGAGCCAAGGCCTCGAAAGCGGGATGTTGGGGAAGCTGGGAAACCTCGACGCCGAGGATGGCGGCGAGCTGGGGGGCGCGAGAAACTGCTCCAGGGTTCGTCTTCAATCGGGATCCGATCCGTCTGGCCTTACCCTGATACCGTGCGCTTACCCGGCCGAGCTAATTCATATTCCGGATCGCGCGAAAAAAGCCAGCTGAAATGCCATACGCCACCACTTTTCGAGCCGGCCGGATTGCGTTCGAGAAAGGGCTTGATATAAGGACCCATGCCTCCTGCCTCGGATTCCACCCGTCTTTCCCGCAGTTTAGGCCTGAGCGACGCCGTCGTGATCGGCCTCGGCTCGATGATCGGCGCCGGCGTCTTCGCGGCCATCGGTCCGGCGGCCCAGGTCGCGGGGAATGGCTTGCTGATCGGCCTCGCGGTCGCCGCCTTCGTCGCCTATTGCAATGCAACTTCGGCGGCCGATCTGGCGGCTCTTTATCCCGAATCGGGCGGAACCTACGTTTACGGCCGACGGCGGCTCGGTCCGCTCTGGGGTTTCTTGGCGGGCTGGGGCTTCGTCGTCGGCAAGCTGGCCAGCTGCACCGCGATGGCTTTGACCTTCGGCGCTTATGCCTTTCCCGAGGCGAAGCGCCCGCTCGCCGTCGCCGCGGTCTTGGCATTGACGGCGGTCAATTATTTCGGCGTCAAGAAAACCGCCTGGCTGACCCGCGGCATCGTCGCCTTGGTCTTGGCTTCGCTTGCCGTTGTGGTTTTCGCGATCTGGTTCGGAGGAGAGGTCGATCCCGGGCGGCTTCGCCCGCTGGCCGCCGCCGGGCCTCGGTCCATCCTCCAATCGGCCGGCCTGCTGTTCTTCGCCTTCGCCGGCTATGCCCGGATTGCGACCCTCGGCGAAGAGGTCCGCGATCCGGCCCGGACCATCCCCCGCGCCATTCCCTTGGCCCTCGGCATCACGTTTTTCGTCTACGGCACGGTCGCGCTCAGCGCCCTGCTGGGCCTGGGCGCCGAGGCGCTGGCGAGCTCTTCCGATCCGCTCGCCGCCGCCGTGGCGGCCGGCCGCTGGGCCGCCCTGACTCCGGTCGTCCGGATCGGCGCGGCGGTCGCTTCGCTGGGCGTGCTCCTCTCGCTCTTGGCCGGCGTCAGCCGAACCCTCTTCGCGATGGCTTCCAACCGCGATCTTCCGGCCTTTTTTTCGGCGGTCCACCCGCGCCACCGCACGCCCCATCGGGCCGAGCTGGCGATCGGAGGCCTGGCGGCGATCGGCGCCGGCTTCCTCGACCTGCGCTCGGCCCTGGGTTTCAGCTCCTTTGCGGTCCTGCTCTATTATTCGATCGCCAATTTGTCGGCTTTGACCTTGAAGGCCGAGGAAAGGCGCTGGCCGCGCTGGCTGGGATTCGCCGGCCTGCTCGGCTGCGTCCTTTTGGCTTTCAGCCTACCCCTCGCGGCCGTCCTCGGCGGGACCGCTCTCTTCGCGGTGGGTGGAGTCGTTTTTTGGCTTAGCGGCCGGCACTGATCTCGTAGGCCACCACAACTTCGACCTTTCCCGCTTTTTCAACTTGAGTCGGCGCCGAGGGATCCGACTTCATCCCCAACTTTTGCAAAACCCGGCCCGAAGCCGGATTCCTCCGAAAATGATTGGCATGCACCCGCTTCAGGCCCAGCTCCGAAAAGGCGAAATCGAGAATCGCGGCGCCGGCTTCGCTGGCATAGCCTTGGTTCCAATAGGGCACGCCGATCCAATAGCCCAGCTCGGCTTCGGATTTCATAGTGTCGCGACCGAGGTTAAATCCCCCCTGGCCCCCCTTTTTCAAAGGGGGGTGACTGATATTCGCCAATCCAACCGCACCGACTAGCGAAGCATCCTCTTTGCGAATGATGGCGAAAACGATCTCGGAGCTTTGCGGCGACATCTCGGCCTGCGACTCGATCCAGGCTTCGGCCATGCCGTCTTCATAAGGATGAGGAATGCGCAAGGTGGTGTCGGCGATCCGGAAGTCGCCGGCCAGGCGCTGGACCTCGGATGCGTCCCAAATCTCGAAGGGACGAAGGCGGAGGCGGGGAGTTTCGAGGGTCGGCAGGGCCATGGTTTCTCCGATCCGGAGAAACTATTTGATCTTCTCGGAGCTGTAAACCTGCTTCACCAAGTCGACATGATTCGAGCCGAGAACGAAGAGGCTTTGGGCCGGGCCGTCCTTGGATTCCGCCGCCAATTTTTCCAAGGCTCGCCGGTTCACCTTGTTGGAAGTGTCGACCAGGTGCTGGATCCGGCGATCCGATTCCTCCAGCTGGCCCTGCATGGTCGGAAACTCTCGAAGAAAGAGCCGGGTATTTTTGAAAAGCTGATCCGAATCCATCTTCAGCTCCGGCGCCATTCCTTCGATGACTTTCTGGAAGATGACCGGGGGAGGGATAGCCGGGTTCTGTTTGGCGCTTTCGGCCGCGATCTGAAAAACCATAGCCACCGCGAAATCCTCGACCGTGTATTTGGAAACCTTGGCGGCTTCTTGCCGCACTTCCAAGCTCGAAGCTTGATAGGGCAGGGGATTGGCTAAGGGAATGTCCAAGGTTTCGGCGACGCGGGTGAAGAGCGCCATCTCCTCGAGCTTGACCTTCTTGGCGATGTCGGTCCCGTAGCTCTCCAAGAAGAAGCGCCAGGGCGCCGGATTGGCGGCGATGCTCAGCTCGACCCCGCTCTTCAAGAATTGAGCGGCGTAGTTTTGGCCGCAGCCGTGGCGGCCGTGCAGCACCAGAGCCGAGCCCCATTGGGGGTGGCGGAAGCTGGGTGGAGTTCGAGCGGGCTCGTTCCGGCAGGCCGGGTCGGGCGGGAATTTCAGGTCCCGAAAGTAAGCCGCCTGGGCCTTCGACAAGTAGGTCTCGGCATCGCCGATTTTGTAGACGCCGAATTTATCGGTGACGTAACGCCGCTCGCCGACGGTCAGCACTTGCGCCTCCCCGGCCTTGCCGAAATGAACCCGGCCCTTCTCGCCGTAGACCCCGCCGACGTAATCATAAAAAGAGGCTTCGCGCTCGGCGGCGGGACAGCTCGCATCGGTCAGGCAAGTCCGGCGATAGCCTTGATCCTGCTCCGGCGGCTTCGGCGGCGGAGCCGGAGCCGGTGGCAGCGCCTGGGATTTTCCGGAATCTTCGTCTTTTGAAAGGCTGCAACCGGTTAGAACCACGGCTGCCAGCGCCAAAATCGGCCACATCATGCCCCCAAGAGTAAAAGCCCTTATCGCAAAAATATCGATTTCGTTGCCAGAAAGAGGAAAGGCGCCATCATCACCAAGCCGGTCAGCATCAGGGCCCCTGCGACCTGCCAAAGGCCGCGGCTGGCGACGTCCACCTTGAGAGGCTGGCTGTCGGGCCGGTAATAGAGCTTCACGGTCGAGCCGACCACCGGCATATAGCGCAGGCCGTAGCTCACGCCGGTGCGGGCCTCCAGCCTTTGGCCGTCGGCGGTCCAGAACTCGAAGACCGGTTGGATCATGATCGAGCCGCTATCGGGATCGCGGTTGCGCTCGATGCGCAGGACCTTGGCTCGGGCTTTGCGGCTGCCGAGCCGGAAGATCATTTTGTAGCTCACGAAGAGCAGCGGCGGGAGGAAGAAGCAGAATCCCATCAAGGCCATAAAGCCGGTCATCATCCAGCTCATGGCAGGGCCTTGATTTCATCGTAGCCCTTGCCCTTGAACTCCAAGAAGCAAAAGCCGTTGCCGAAGGGATCGCTCATCAGGGCCAAGCGGCCATAGGCTTGCCCCAAGACCTCGCGCTCGAAACGGCCGCCGAAAGCCTCGGCCCGCTTCACCGCGGCCTCGATGTCGGGCACCACGAAATCGAGATGGGTCGGCGTCCAGTGCCGCCGGTAATCCCGCTGCTCCGCGGCGCCGGCGAAAGGCGGGCTGGCCTCCTCCTTGACCAAGAGGTCGATCGGCGCCGAGGCCCCCAGCAGCTCGGCCCACTTCGGATCGAAGCGCCGGCCGGCGGTTAGTCCCAAGCCCTCGACGTAGAAGCGCAGAGCCGCGTCCATCTCCGGCACGTCGATGCAAACTCGAATCTCCATCAAAGCGCCCTCTTCACTTCTTCGACCAGATATTTCGCTCCGCTGACCTCGGGCTTGTCCAATAAATAGACGATCTCCAAGTCGCCGCCTTCCTCGTGCTGGGCGTAGACCGTCTCCGATACGAAGATCCGCCTTCGATGCAGCTTGCCGAAGCCGTCTTGGAATTCGTAAGTCAGGCTGGCGGGGTTGGAGCCCTTGCGCCGAACTCGGGCCTTCTTCACGATCCGGGCCCGGGCCGGCCGGCCCTCTTGGGCCAATTTTTTCATCTCCAAGCCCCGGCGCACGACGAAGACCGCGCCGATGGCGAGCACCAGCAACATGAAGCCGAAGAAGATCAAAAAATCCATGACGGCAGTATAGCGGAGCCTCGCTGCTTGACAAGTTTCGCGAGGAGCCGGGATAATCGCCAGGCTCGTCTCTATTTTCGGGGTTAAGAGACTCAACAAAAACACATCTATGATTGGGGGATTCATCATGAATCGCTATGAGCGTACCTCTGCGTCGTGGAAGTCCGTGCTCGGCTTTCTCGCCACCTTGGCCCTTGTCTTAACCTCAAGCTTGGCTTGGAGCTCGCCGCCGGCGGACTTCGAGGATTCGGCCTGGATCGACGGCCAGTCCCGGAGCATCTACGGCAGCTTCAGCATCCCGCCGCAAGATCCGGGCACGGTGTCGGTCTACATCATCGGCCCGGTCGACGGCGGCCATCCGCTCGACGAGCTGACCTTGGACCCGAACTATCCCTACGTCCACGACCACGTCACCACCCGCACGCCCTACGGTCACAGTAAGGTCGTCGACTTCCTGGTGGTCGAGCCGGGGCCCAACGCGACAGCCGATAACGTCCATTACCGGACCGTCGAGGCCAATCCCGACATTCCCTGGATCCAGCCCGACGACGGCAGCTTCGTGATCACGCCGATCCGTCAGGCGCCCTTCGAGGTCGACTTGGGCCACGGTTTCGAGCCGCTGATTTCGGCCAGCGTGGTCGAGGAAGCCATCGAGGCCGGCATCCTTCGGACGGTCGAAGTCGCCCGCGACTTGACGATCGTCGGTTGGAGCGGCGGGGTGACCCACCACAGCCATTGATCGTGATTGAAAAAGAAAACGGGATTCGGCCGAGCGCGGGCCGAATCCCGTTTTTTTTGGACCCCAGCCCGAAAAGAGATATGCTGGGGCATGCCCAAGGATCTCTTCTCGACTCAGGCCGGCGTTTACGCCCGCTACCGCCCGACTTACCCGAAGGCGCTTTTCGAATACCTCGCTTCCCTGGTGACTCGGCGCCGTGCGGCCTGGGACTGCGCCACCGGCAACGGCCAGGCCGCCCTGGCCCTGACCCCTTATTTCGAGCGGATCGATGCCAGCGACTTGAGCGCCAAGCAAATCGAGCAGGCGGTCGCCCATCCCAAGATCGAGTATTGGGTGTCGCCGGCCGAGCATACTCCTTTCCCCGATCATCGCTTCGACTTGATCACGGTGGCCCAGGCTTATCATTGGCTCGACTTCGCGGCCTTCGCCGCCGAGGTCCGGCGAGTGGCCCGGCCCGAGGGAATCGTGGCGATCTGGTGCTACGGTTTGGCGAATTGCGAGGACCTCAAGGTCGAAGCCTTGGTCCGGGAATTTTACCGCGACAAGGTCGGCTCCTACTGGGACAAGGAGAGGAAGTACGTCGAGGACGGCTATGCGACCGTGGCCTTTCCTTACCGCGAGCTTCCGGCCCGCTCTTTCAGCATGAGCCTTTCTTGGAGCCGCGAAGATCTGCTAGGCTATCTCGGCACTTGGTCGAGCGTGCAGCATTATATCAAAGACCGGGGCAGCGACCCGGTGGCGGAATTCGCCGCTTCTTTGCAAGCGGCTTGGCCCGGCGAAGCGGCGAAGCGTTTCGATTTCCCGCTTTCGCTTCGGGTGGGAAGGGTGGAATAGCATGGGACGGGAAATTTATCTCACCGACGGCGGCATCGAAACCGACCTGATCTTTCACCGAGGCCAAGACCTCCCGCACTTCGCGGCTTTCGACCTCTTGAAAACCGCCGCGGGCCGGGCGGCCTTGGAAGAATATTTTCGGGAATACGCCGAGCTGGCCCGAAAGCTGGGCTTGAACCTCATCCTTGAAAGCCCGACTTGGCGGGCCAGCCCCGATTGGGCGGCCAAGCTCGGCTATTCGGAGCCGGCCCTGATCGAGGCCAATTTCCGGGCCATCGCCATGTTGAAGCGGCTGCGCAAAGATTATGAAAGCCCCAAGACCCGGGTTTTGGTCAGCGGCTGCGTCGGCCCGCGCGGCGATGGCTACCAGCCTTCGAACCTCATGAGCCCGGAGGAGGCCGAGCGCTACCATTCTTTCCAAATCGGCGTCTTCGCCACCGCCGCGGTCGACCGGATCGCCGCGATCACGATCAATTACGTCGAGGAAGCCATCGGCATCGCCCGGGCCGCGGCGGCGGTGGGCTTGCCGGCGGTGATTGCCTTCACCGTCGAAACCGACGGCCGCCTGCCCACCGGCCAGACGATCGGCAGCGCGATCGAGGCCGTCGACCGGCAAGCGCCGCGGGCGCCGGCCCACTACATGATCAACTGCGCCCATCCCAATCACTTTGCCGAAACCTTGGCCGGCGAGGAGCCCTGGCTGGCTCGAATCCAGGGCCTCCGGGCCAATGCCTCGGCCAAAAGCCACGCCGAGCTCAACGACAGTCCGGAATTGGATGAGGGCGATCCGGCCGAGTTCGGCCGCCAGCACGGCGAGCTCTTCGCGAAATTGAAAAATCTCCGCGTCCTGGGCGGCTGCTGCGGGACCGACCTCCGGCACGTCGAGGCCGCGGTCCGAGCCGCGCGGGCCTTCGCCTAGTGGCTTCCTCGCTCGCCAGGCTCTTCGGGCAAGGGCTGGCGATGGTTGTCGCCTTGCTGTCTTTCGCCGGCTTCCTTCATGCCTATCGCCCGCTCACCACCGAGGACGCCAGCGTCCTGCCCCATGGCAAAGGTCAGCTCGAGATGAGCTGGGAATACGCCGCCGCCTTCGACGAATCGCGCAATCACATCTTCCTTCTGGTGCCGGGAGCGGGTCTCGCCAACCGCCTCGAGTTCACCCTGGAGCTTCCTTTCGTCGTCGGCCAGCAGGAAGGGCAGGGCTTGGCGCCGGGCCTGGGCGACATCCGGGCCACGGTCAAGGGCCTGCTCTATCCGGACAAGGGGGCGATTCCGGCCTTCGCCCTCCAGGGCTACTTCAAGTTCGACACCGGTGAGGACTCCGAAGGCCTGGGCACCGGCAATCGCGAGGCCGGTTTTTTCGGGATCGTCTCCAAGCGGATCGAGGAGTTCCAGCTGCACGGGATGCTCGGGCTCGACTTCACGGTCAGCGGCCCTTCCCGCGGCCATCGCGACGTGATCTACGGGGTCGCCGTCGATTATACGGTGGGGAATTTCCTGAACCGGCCCTTTCATTTGGTGACCGAGGTCTTCGGCAACACCAATTTCAATCCGGCGATCGCCTTCAATCCCGCGACCCTGCTGCTCGGGGCGATCTACGAGCTTTCCGAATCCTGGACGCTCGATTGCGCGATCTCGGTGGGCCTTTCCGGCTCCGGCCAAGACCTCGACACCACGGTGGGTGCGACCTTCATATTTCCTTGAGGCTTTTCTCGATTAGGCCAGGTGCCGGCTGAAGGGTCCGCCGTGGCGGGCGACGATGGCCTTCATCTCGCCGGTGCAGCGGCTGCGGCGCATCGCGATGGCGTCGCGCTCGAGCTGGTTGGCCGAAATGCCGCCGACCCTGGCGAGGTAGGCGAGCTCTTCGGCTTGGACCTTGAGCTCGCGGCCGCCTTGGAGCCTTTGCATCGAGTCGCGGCTGGCCGCCCGGTAGAAGCGGCGATAGAGGCAACGCTCGAAGGAGCGAAAATCCTCGGCGCTCATCCCTTGGCTCCGGGCGCCGTGTTTCAGGGCCCGATAGTGTTGGAGAAAGGCCCGGCCATCGACATGATCCGCGGCCTTCATGGCGCTATAGTAATGATCGGTGAAGGCATCGCCCCGCTCCGAGCGCATCAGCGCGACGCCGACGGGATCGGGTTGAGACGCCGCGATCGTCGTTTGGACCGGCCGGGAAGCCGCTTTCGGAGCGAGTTTGCGCGGCTCGGGCTGGGCGATGGGCAAATGGTTTCTTTCAATTCGGTTCAGCATTTCATTCCTCTTTCTCTGGCCTAGGATTCCCTAGGGGAGCGCGTTCGAGAGGAAGTTAATCCAAAGGCCATGCCAGCCCCGGCCGCACCAGGCCCCAGCTAAGGTGCCGTGATTGTTAGATATTTTTTCAAGGCTGAAAAACGCCGCCGGCCGGCGGCCGGGTTGGTTCATGAAATTTCATGATTTATAAGTCTGCAGTCCACAGGCATGATGGCCGGCATGACCCTGCTGCTTTTGACCGTCGCCGCGCTTCTGCCCATCGCCAATCCCTTTTCCACCGCCGCCCTTTTCATCAGCCTCACTCAGGGCGACAGCTCCCAAAGCCGGAGTCGAACCGCCCGCCAGACCTGCATCTATATGTTCTTCATCCTCGCGTTTTTCCTGATCGCCGGCACCCTGGTGATGCGCTTCTTCGGCATCTCCGAGCCCGGAATCCGGGTTGCCGGCGGCCTGATCATTTTGGTGGTGGGATTTCGCATGCTCTTTCCGGCGGAGAGCCCGATCACTCCCAAGGAACAGACCGAGGCCTTGACCAAGAAAGACATCGCCTTGGTTCCGCTGGCCCTGCCCAGTTTGAGCGGCCCCGGCTCCATCGCGGTTGTTCTCAGCATCGCCGCCGACACTACCGGCCTGATCGATCATCTCTTCGTCTTGCTGGGAATCTTCGTCGTGGCGCTCTTCTCCTATTTCGTCCTCTTGGGGGCTTCGAAGCTCACCAAATACCTCGGAGTCGGCGGCATCAACGTCTTCAGCCGCCTGATGGGTTTTTTCCTGATCTGCATCGCGGTTCAGTTCCTCGCCAAGGGTATCCACGGTTTCATGATCGACCCCGATTTTTAAGCGCCCTCGACGGCCGGATGGTTTGGTCCTAGAATGTCGGCATGAGCTGGATGCCGACCGCCGAGCCGATTTGCCAAGAAAGCCCCGAAACCCCGGTTCTCGAAACCCTCATCGAAGGACGAAGCCGCGACCTCGGCGGCTTCACGGTGCGCCGTCTCCTCCCGGCCTCGGCGGTGGCGATGGTCGGGCCCTTTCTATTTTTCGACCACATGGGTCCGGCCGAATTCGGTCCCGGCCAAGGCATCGACGTCCGGCCTCATCCCCACATCAACTTGGCGACCGTCACCTATCTCTTCGAGGGCGAGATCCTGCACCGCGACAGCTTGGGATCGGTCCAGCCGATCCGGCCCGGCGAAATCAATTGGATGACGGCCGGCCAGGGCATCGTCCATTCGGAGCGGACCCCGCCGGCGCTGCGGGTCGGCGGCTCCCGGGTCCACGGCATTCAGCTTTGGGTGGGCTTGCCCAAGGCTCAGGAGGAAGTCCGGCCCAGTTTCCGCCACTATTCGGCCGCCGATTTGCCGAAGCTCGAGAGCGGTGGCGCTTCGCTTCGTCTCTTGGTCGGGTCGGCCTACGGTCTGGCCTCGCCGGTGGCCACTCTCTCCGAACTTTTTTACGTCGATGCCGCCCTCGAGCCGGGCGCGGTCTTGGACCTTCCCCGGGAACCAAGCCAGCGGGCGGTCTACGTCGTCGCAGGCGAGGTTGCTTGCGGCGCCGAGCGCGGGAGCGAGGGCCAGATGCTGGTTTTCGCGCCGAAGGTTGCGGTGCGGCTGGCTTCGGCCAAGGGCGCCCGGCTGATGCTGCTGGGCGGAGAGCCGCTCGACGGCCCCCGCCACATCTGGTGGAATTTCGTCTCCAGCTCGCCCGAACGGATCGAGGCGGCCAAGCGGGCCTGGAAGGCCGGCGGCTTTCCCAAGGTTCCGGGCGACGAGGTCGAGTTCATTCCCCTGCCCGAATAGGCTTCCGGCGCTCCGCCAAAATTTCTTTGTCAGGCCCAGGGATCGGTGCGATGATGCTCCCCATTCAATCTCATTTCGAGGAGCCTATTCATGAAGAAACACCTTTCGACCTTCGCCATCCTTGCCGTTCTTCTTTCCTCGGTTTTCGTGCTCAACGCCTGCGGAGACTGCGATTACGACTTCCTGGTGGGCAGCGCCGAAGATTGCGGCTTCATCGCCGACGACCTCGATTGCGACGACGTCAATTTCAGCGAGGGCGTTTGCGAGCTCGACGGCTGCGAATGCGTCGATGAGCCTTGCGACTTGATCTATCCCTTCGATTTCGACTTTGCCGACGGCTGCCTCAAGTTCGGCAGCTTGGACCTTAGCTTCATTTTGAAGAACGTCCAAAAATCGTTCGGCATTTAGGTTTTCGAGCGTCATCCTTCGCTTCGCTCAGGATGACCTCGGCTACTTTTCCAGGACGATGACGCTGTTCCAGCAGAAATAGCGAAGGAAGGGGAGCGTCTTCAAAAATCCCCGGTCCAAAGCATTGAGGAAGCGGAAGAGGCGGGCGAAGCGCGGCGCGTCCTTAATCACCTTCTTCCAATAGCGTTCCTTGGCCGGATCGGCCCGCTCGAACAGATAGAAATGTAGAAAGATGTAGAGCGTCGTGAACCAGAACTCCCGGTGATGGCCCTGCCGAAAATAGGGATACATCTCGCGGAGGTCGGGGAAGCGGAAGGGCCGCTCGTCCGGCGTCCGCACGGTCCGGGCGATGCGCCGGTAAACGTTGATCACCGGGTTGTAGGACAGGGGCTCGATGAAGATCGCCTTGCCCCCGGGCTTCAGGACCCGGGCGGCCTCGGTGATCGCTTTGCGGAAATCGACGTGGTGGAGGACGCCGTTGCCGTAGACCACGTCGAAGCTTTGATCCGGGAAATCGATCTGCTCGGCCGTCATCTTCCGGGCCTCGACCTGGGTTCCATGGTGCTTGGCGACTTCCTTGACGACCTCGATCATCCCGCCGGAAATGTCGGTCGCCACCGCCTCGGCGCCGTGGCTCGCGAAATAAACCGAGCCCTCGCCGGCGCCGCAGCCCAATTCCAGAATCCGCTTTCCCTCGAGCTTGCCGATCTGGCTCAGAACGTACTTGTTCTCCAAGGCGGTGACCGCCTCGAAGCTCTCCCGCACCAGGACCTCGGCCGGATCCATGCCCTTGGCCCATTCGTCGTGAAAGGCTTCCTCGGTGGCTTGGCGCTCGTTCACGGGGCGATTCCCCCGTCTTCGGCGACGATGTAGATCGGCCGGCGCTTCACTTCGTCGCTGATCCGCCCGATGTACTCGCCGATGACGCCCAAGGTGATGAGCTGGACCCCGCCGAAGAAAATGATCGCGATCATCGTCGAGGCCCAGCCGATGATCGGCTTGTCGGTGAAGAGCTTCATCCCGACGATGTAAAGGATGTAGAGCAGGGAGAGACCGCTGATCCAGAAGCCGAGATGGCCGGCGACCTGCAAGGGCACGTTCGAAAAGGAGGTCATCCCGTCCATCGCCAGCCGCAGCATTTTGCGCAGGCTGTACTTGGTTTGGCCGGAATGGCGGGCGTCCCGGACGTATTCGACGCCGGCTTGGCGGAATCCCATCCAGCTCACCATGCCCCGGACGTAGCGGTGGCGCTCGCGGAGCTTGCCGAAGGCCTCGACCGCCCGGCGGCTGAGCAGCCGGAAGTCGCCGGTGTCGACCGGGATCGGGAAGCCGGTCAGGTAGCGAAGCAGGCGGTAGAAGAACTTGGCGCTGGCTACCTTGAACCAGCTCTCGCCGTGGCGCTGGCTGCGCACCGCGTAGACCACATCGTAACCTTCCTGAAATTTGGCGTAGAGCTGGGGGATGAGCTCGGGCGGGTCCTGGAGGTCGGCGTCGATCACCACCGCGGCGGCACCTTGGGCGGCGTCGAGGCCGGCGGTGACCGCGACCTGATGGCCGAAGTTCCGCGAAAAGGAGCGGTATTTCACCGCCGGATCGCGTTCCCGCAAGGCCTTGACCTTGGCCAAGGTCGAATCGTTGCTGCCGTCGTCGACGAAGATCAGCTCGACGTCGCCGAGCTCGGCCAAGGCCTCTTTGAGCCGCCGGTAGAGCGGTTCGACGTTGCTTTCCTCGTTGAGGACCGGAATGACGATGGAGAGCGCCGGAGCCATGGGGGGAAATTAACGAGATTTGCCGGTTTGTCCAGGACCAGTTCTCCCCCCTTTGAAAAAGGGGGGTCAGGAGGGGATTGAGAGCCTTGGCCAATTTAAATAAGCTTTGGTTCTATTGCGTTCTCCGTCAAATCCCCCCTAACCCCCCTTTTTCAAAGGGGGGAATAGGCGCCCAGGCGGCAGGCGAGGTCGAGGCGCTCGATCACCGTCTTGACCCCTTGGAAGCCGGGGAGCTTCTCGACCCGGGGATTGACCTGCTTCTCCAGGACTTGCCGGCCCTCGGGACCGCCGAAGAGGGCCGCCGCAACCCGGTCGGTTTCGACCTTGGGCTTGAGGCCGGTTCCCACCGGAGCCCAGAAATGACGGATCAGGAAACGGGCCAGGACCCGCCCGAGCTTCGATTTCCTCAGCTCGAGCTCGGCGACATTATAATAGAAGGAGATGTGGATGGCCTCCTCCTGCATGATGCCGCGGAGCAGGGTTTCCAAGACCGGATGGCCTGAAATCTGGGCCAAGCGGCGATAGCCTTGCAAGGTCAAGAGCTCGTTGATCGCCCCCCAGACCATGTGGGTGGCCGAGAAGTTTTTACCGAAGAGCCGGGTGATCCAGCCGTTGATGCGGCTTTCCAGCCGGTAGCGCCGCGGGACCCGGCCCTTGGCGGCGGCGAACCAGTCGCTCTCGGCCGCGGCGCCGGCTTCGCCGAGAAAGCGGTGGAGCAGCTCGCCATGCTGGGCTTCCTCGCTGCGCCATCTTTCCATGAAGCGGCGGATCGCCGGGTTTCGGCCGGTCGGAGTGAGGCCCAGCTCTTCGAAATAGATCTCGGTGAAAGCCTCGATGTCCCGCATGTAGCGCAGGATCGGGATGAATTCGGATTTCAGCGGATGGCGGGAGATCTCATGCCAAGGCAGGCTCCGCACGAAGTCGGGGCTCAAAGCCCGGGCCTTGCTCTCGTAGTCTTGCAGGATGTCCCATTCGGTTTGCAGCATCTGTCATTCCTCCATCCGGCCTTACGGCGGGGCGGAGCGATTGGATGCTGCGCGGCTAGCCCAATTCGACCAGGATGCAGCTGCCGTCGGCGATGACGTTGAGGCCGGCTTCCCGGGCCAGCCGGACGGCGGTGGGGCTCTCGGCGCCGGGCTGCATCCAGAGGTTGGGGATCCCTCGGGCGATGGCTTGACGGACGATCTCCTCGGCGACTTCGGGCGGGGTGACGATCGAGAGGCTGTGGACTCGGTCAGGGAGTTGGGCCAGGCTGGAGTAGACCTGGAGGCCTTCGATCTCGGCCTCCCGGGGATTGACCGGATAGACCTCAAGGCCGTGCTGGAGATATTTGCGCAGGACTCGATTGCCGAATTTGCGGCGGTCGCGAGAGGCGCCGACCACGGCGAAGGCCGGTGACTCCAGGAAACGTCGCTTGGCTTCGCGACTGGTCACGAAGCCCTACTTTCGCGGTGTCTTGCCATCGCCTCCATTATCTTCGCCGGGGCCAATTCCAGCCAAGGCTTTTTGAACCCGCTCGTACAAGCCGCCAACCTGTCCTCGTCCTCGAGTCTGGATGATCGAGCTGCGGTCGACGGCGGGAGTGGGGGGAGTGATGGGGGTGGCGATCGGCTGGGTGATATCCGAAGGCGAGGAGGTCCGACCCTCGGAAAGGGTAAAGCCGAAGCCGCTGTGGGCGAGTTGGAGCGAGCCGCCTTCCTTGGGGCCGGCCGCCTGCTCGATGTAAAGGCTGCGGCCGATCGGGATGTTCAGGACTTGAGCCCAGTGGCTGAGATTGCGCTCCAGGGCCGTGGCCAAGGAGCGTATCGGTGCCGCTTCCACTCCGACGATGCGCAACTGCAAGTCGTTGCGCCGGAGATGATTGAGCAGCGGCGAATCGCGGTTGGTGAGCTGAAGGCTCAGCTCCAAGGCCGAGCGCAGCTCGAGGAAGCCGAAGGCGTCGGGGTCCAAGGCCCGGTTGCCGTCGGCGCTCTGGAAGGCCTTGAGCATCGCCGGCACCGCCGGTTGCTCGGCTTGGTTGGCTTGCCGGGGTTGGTAGAAAGCGAAGGCATAGCTTTGCCCGTGGACTTGGCGGACCACGCCGCTCATCCAGACTTTTTCCAATGTCCGTCGTCCCTGGAAATCGACCAAGGCGGCGTTGAAAACTCCGCCCCGCACCATGGTCCAAAGCCGAGAAGCCACGACCGGCGCCGATTTGATGCTGAGGTAATGGGTGAGAGGGTGCTGGGCCAATTCCCTCTCGCTATGGCCGAAGTGGCTGATGAAATCGGAATTGGCGGCGACGATCCGCAGCAAACCGTCCTCGCCCTTGATCCGAGCCGCGATGGCCGGGACCGGCAGCTCATTGAGGAAGGCTCGGAGGCTGGCCTCGGGACTGGCGGTGCCTTCGAGAAAAATTTCGGCTTCGCGGAAAGAGGGCGTTTCGGCCGCGTAGGCGGGACGAGTGCCCGATTGGGAAGAAGCCGGCGGACGGCCGTCTTCGGCTTTGCCCGACATCTGCGCGAAGTTGGAAAAGAGCGGGCGAGTGGTGCCGCGAGGGATGGCACCTGAACCGATCCCGGCAAAGGCCTCGGCCATCCCGAAGGATCCGAATCCGCCGCCGGATCCATCGAGACGGCTTCGAGGCCGAATGTTCTGAGAAGCCAGGGCTTCGCTCTGGAGATCCATGCCCCGCTCCCAAGCCGCGAAATTGCGGCCGAAGGCGGCCCGGCTCAAACGGCCGGCGACTTGGAAATGGAGCAGGGTGCCCAGGCCTTCGAAGAGCGCGGCGCCGGCGCTCTGTCCGGGCCGAAGACCGGCGCTGGCTTCAAGCGAATGAGCCAACAGGATGCCGCCGAGCAAGCCGCCTTGGCCGAGAAGCGCTCGAGACAGCGGCGAAGCCTGAAGCGAGGCCGGCAAAGCACGCAAGCCGGCACGGGCCAGCCCGCCGCCGCCGCGCAGGCCGGCCAAGGTCAGATAGCCGGCGGCGGTGTCGCGGCCCAAAGCCGCCAAGCTCCAATCTTGGGGGCGGCCGAGCAGCTCGGAGCCGGTCTTGGCGCTGAGCGCGAAAGCCGGGGCTTCCAGCCCGAGCCCGGCGAGCGCGGCGCCGAATCGAGCCATCCCGCCGCTGAAGCCCGCGCTCTGGAAGCGGGTCAGGGCTCCAAGTCGAACCACCCGGAAAACCGAGCCGGCGACGCCCATCGCCAGCAAAGCCGCCGGATCGGTGACTTGCTGGGTGAAATGGCGAAGGTAGGTTTCGGTTCGGGCGCCGAAGTCACCGCGACCTTGAAGGGCCTCAAGCGCGGCGCGGGCCCGCTCACCGGCCGGACTCTCGCTGCCGGCAAGGTCTTGGTAAAGACGGGCTGCCGCTTCGCCGGCTCCGCGACTCTCCAGCCGGCGGGCCAAGGAAAACAGGCCCTCGGCTTTAAGCTCGGGATCGGCTTCGCGTTTTAAGCTGAGCCACTCCCGGCGCAGCGCCGGCAAGTCTTCAAGAAAGGGAATTTCGGGGGTGGATGGGTGAAGCCGAGTTGCTTCGGGCAATGATGGTAGGGTCAGGCTCACGAACGCTCCTCCTGCGTGTCGTTGACCTTACCCGTTGTCGCTGAGCCCCTAGCTGACAGGATTTGCCGGATTTGTCAAATCATGGCGAAATGTCATCCCGAGCGTTAGCGAGGGATCCCTGCGGAGTTTTCAACGCCAAGAGCCCCCGCAAGGATTCCTCGTCGCTAAAGCTCCTCGGAACGACAGAGCATCAACTCCGGCTTTCCAGCTCGGCCCAACGCCGGTAGAGAGCTTCGATCTCGGCTTCTAGTCCGGCGATTTCTTGGGTCAATTCCTGGAGCCGCGCCGCGTTGCTGGCCGTTTCGGGAGCCTCGATCGCGGCCTGCTTTTCGCGGAGCCGGTCCTCGGCCGCCCCGATCTTGGCCTCCATCCCGTCGAACTCCCGCTGCTCCAAATAGCCGAGCTTCTTTTTGGCCGGCGCGGGAGCGGTCCGCTCGGGCCGGGGCTCGGCGATTTTTTTCTCGGCCAGCCCTTCCTGCCAATTTTCCCACTGCTCGAGCGAAGCGAAGGTGACCAGCTC
>DATEDP010000128.1 GCA_035281585.1 bacterium | reverse complement strand
GTGAACGAAGTCCACGTTTTCTGCGATGACGAGGACCCCGAGGATTATTACCTGGAAGAAGTGATCCCCGGCGACACCGTCAAGGACGTCCTTTCCCGGGTCCAATACTCGCCTTCCGAATTGGTCAAGACGGTGAAGACTTCGATCGACCAACAAGTCCGCAAGGGCGCCATCAAGCCCAAGGACGGGGTCAACCTCATCGATTTCTACGAAGAGACGATGTACGGGTATACCTACCTTAGAGCGACTCCGCCGCCGGGAAACGTTTCCTGACCTTGTCTATTCTGTAGGGGCGACCCTAGCGGTCGCCCTATCTGCGGCACCGACGACGACCTTGCTTCGGGCACCCGCAAGGGGTGCCCCTACAGGCAGGAACATCACCGACATCAGCAAGGTCACGCCGAGCCCGCCAACGAAATCCAGGACGTAATGCTGCTTCATGAAGAGGATCGAAAGGGAAACGATCGCCGAGAGGACGACGAAGAGGGGCGTCAGCCCGGGCCGGTAGCGGTGGATGATGACGGTGCTGATCGTCGCCAGGGCGACGTGCAGCGAGGGGAAGCAGTTGTAAGGCTGGTCGATGTAGTAAAAGAAGCGCAAGACGTTGGTGAAGAAATCATAGGGCGGCTGCAAGTCAACCCGCAGGTTGTACTTCACCGGAAAAAGCAAGAAGAAGGTGAAGCAAAAGACCCCGGCGCCGGCGAAAGCCTTGGCCGCGGCCTTGATCGCCTCGTAGTTGCTCCAGATCAGGAAAAACGCCGTGACCGGGATGAAGTAGACGATGGAATAAAAAGGCGCGAAGTACTTGATGAAGGGTATTTGATGATCGAGGCCGATGGCGATGTCGTAGCTACGGCCCTGGGTGGCGAGGTAGGCGTTGACGCCGAGATAACCGACGATGTGCAAAGCCAGGTTGCCGAACAGCATCGCCAGTTTTTTAAGAGCCAAGGGGTCTTTCATCCTCATCCCAGTTCCATAAGAGACTTCTCAGAAAATACCTCGGCCGTAAAGGCCTCGATCCGGCTTTTCGGGCTTTTCCAATCCCGCGGTCCCAGTCCGGCTTTCTCGGCGGTATGGCTGAGGAAGGTCTCGGCGTCCCAGCCGTATTGAGTGGCGACTTGCGGGAGCAGGAGGCCGCTGCTGCAACCCTGGGTGACGATCAGGCCGTGCTTGCCGACGACGACCGCCTCGGGCCGAATCGGCTCGGGGACCGAAAGCGCGCTGATCTCGATCTCAAGCTCGGGAAGCTCGTCGGGATGCAGGGGATAGAAGCGAAAATCCTGGCTGGCGGCCGCAATGGCCATCTCTTGGACGGTCCGAAAAAGCGGGTCCGGGCTGCGAATCCGGCCGATACAGCCGCGGAGATGGCCCTGGCAATGGAGGCTGACGAAAACCCCGCCCGGCCGGGCCAAGCCCAGGGTCTCAGAAACCAAAACGTCCGCCCGTCTCTCCCGCAGCAAGAGCTCGATGGAGCGGCGAGCCAGGCGGAGCAGCTCGATTTTTTCCTGCTTGGCAAGCTCGGACATCCTAACTATCCTCGAAGCAAGGTTCTCCCATGGATGATCTCAAAAACAAGAAAATCCTGCTAGGCGTCTCCGGCGGCATCGCGGCCTACAAGGCTTGCGAGGTGACCCGCCGGCTGACCGAGCGCGGCGCCGAGGTCCGGGTCATCCTGACCAAGGCCGCCGAGAAATTCGTCACCGCCCTGAGCTTCCAGGCCCTCTCCCAGCATCCGGTCCACAGCGACCTTTTTAGCCTGACCGAGGAAAGCGAGATGGGCCACATCAAGCTGGCCGATGAAGCCGACCTTTTCCTGATCGCCCCCGCTACCGCCGATCTATTGGCCAAGCTGGCGACCGGTCTGGCCGATGACTTGCTGACCACCGCCGCTCTGGTGACCCGGGCCCCGATCCTCTTTGCCCCCTCGATGAACGTCAACATGTGGGAGAAGGAAGTGGTCCAGGAGAACATCTTCAAGCTTCAATCCCGCGGCTGCCGAATGATCGAGCCGGCCGAAGGCTATCTGGCCTGTGGCTGGGAGGGCAAAGGCCGCCTGGCCGAGCCCGAAACCATCGTCCAGGCCGTCATCGAAAACCTCCGCAGTTCGCCGGGCAGCTCCAAAAAAAAAAGTCTCGCCGGTAAAAAAGTCCTGATCAACGCCGGCCCCACCCGGGAGTACCTCGATCCGGTCCGCTATATCAGCAATCCGAGCAGCGGAAAGATGGGCTTCGCCTTGGCCGCCGCGGCCCGCCGCCGCGGAGCCGAAGTGACCTTGGTCGCGGGCCCGGTCTCGCTTCCGACGCCCGAGGGCGTCCGGCGCATCGATGTTGTCTCGGCCGAAGAAATGATGGAGGCTTGCCACAAGGCTTTTTCGGCCTCCGATCTTTTCATCGCCTCGGCGGCGGTGGGCGATTACGCACCGACTTTGCGGTCGAACAAAAAGCTCAAAAAGTCGGAGCAGGGCCTGAGCCTGGAATTGAAGCCGAGCCGGGATATCTTGAAAAGCCTGGGCTCGGAGAAAAAGCCGGGCCAGATCGTCGTCGGTTTCGCCGCCGAAACCGACAAGCTCAAGACTCACGCCCTGGAGAAGCTGAAGAAAAAGAATTTGGACCTCATCGTCGCCAACGACGTCTCGCGCCGCGACATCGGATTTTCCAACGACGCCAACCAAGTGACTTTGTTTTTCCGTCAAGGCAAGGCCAAGAGCTTGGCCAAGATGCCGAAGAGCGCCGTGGCCGAGGCGATCCTGGATGAAGTCGAAAAGCTCTTGGCGAAACGCGTAGGGGCGACCCTTGCGGTCGCCCCATCTGTGGCGATCGCCGTCGCCCTGCCCGGGGCGACCGCAAGGGTCGCCCCTACGACAGCGCGTCGGTGATCACCGGAAGGTCGACCGGCTTGTAGATTCCCTCCCGCAAAGACTCTTTGATTTCGGCGATCAGCTCCCGAGCCTTGGGCTTGCTGATGAGGCCGCGCCGAGTGTAGCTCCGCAAGTCCTTCACCATTTCCTTGGCGTAGAGCAGCTTGAGCTGTCCGGCCGGATCGGCTTGCAAGACCCGAGCCTCGGAAGGGCCCTGAAGAAACTCGATCAGGACCTCTTGGGCCAAATCGCGGTATTTGGCCACGTCCGGCTCGGCCAGCTTGTACTCGCTGTTGCGCGAGAGAAGCTCGGCCGCCCGCCGCCATTTATTGGCCCTTTGCACCAGCAGCAGGCTATCGAAGATGTGCTTGTTGGTCTTGAAGCTGAAAATCGTGCGTTTCAAGCTACGCTCGAGAAATCGGTCGAGGTCGGTATAGTCGCCCTGTCCCACCTTCTCCAAGATCTCCCAAACCTTGGGATCCATCTTTAAGTCGAAACGCATTTCCCAGTAAGTGTGGCGCAAGGCCACCGTCTCGAAGGAGCGGATGATCTTGTAAGGAACGAAAAAATTATGGGCCACCGTGTCGACCGAGAGATGGCCTAGGTAGCCGTAAACGAAGGCCTGCTCCCGCTCGTCCTCACAGCGATCCAAGAGCGGCAAGGCCACGTCCCAATGGTGGCAGTGATAAAGGTCGCCGGCGAATTTCTTGCCCAGGATGATGTCAGCGGCGATGGTCCCGTAGAGGAAGACGTCCGGGAACTTCCTGAGAGCGGCTCGGATGGCCGGGGCCAAGACCGCGGTCTGGGCCAGGGCGTGGAGGGCATAGGTCATATGGGCGCCCGGTCCCCAGGCATAGGCCGGCTCCGGCAAAAGGAAATAGACAAAGAAAGCCAAAAGGCCATAAAGGATCATAATTCCAACCCGAACCGAGCGTAGTCAAAAGCCGATGAAAACGGAAGACTTGGCTAGAAAAAAATTGGAGGCTCTTTACCTGGCCGGCGAGCGCGAGATTCCCGCGCGTTTCTCGGCGCTGGAGGAGGCGGTCGAGGCCAAGCCGGCCCCGGCTCCAAGGACCGAAACCATGGCCATCCGAGAAGCTCCCGCCAAAACCGAGGCTCCGCGCGACAAGGGCGAGCTCAAGCTCTCCCAAGCCAAGCTGGCCGAGCTCCGAGCCGAGATCGGCGAGGATTGCCGCCGTTGCCGGCTCTGCGAGAAGCGCACCAAGCTGGTCTTCGGCGTCGGCAACCCCCAGGCTGACCTGATGTTCGTCGGCGAGGCCCCGGGCCGTGACGAAGACCTCCAGGGCGAGCCCTTCGTCGGCCGAGCCGGCCAGCTCCTGACCAAGATCATCGAGGCGATGAAGTTCAAGCGCGAGGACATCTACATCGCCAACGTCGTCAAATGCCGCCCGCCCGAGAACCGCAACCCGGCGCCCGACGAGATCACCACCTGCGAGCCCTTCCTGCTCCGCCAGATCGAGATCATTCAACCTCAGGTCATCGTGGGTCTAGGCAACTTTGCCGTCCAAACCCTGCTCCAAACCGAGTCCAAGATCACCGGCCTCCGCGGCCGCTTCCACCCCTGGCCGTCGGCGGTGGTGAAAGAAAAGTTCGCCACTTCCCTGCCCGAGGGCTCGATTGGCCTGATGCCGACCTACCACCCGGCATTCCTGCTGCGGAACCCGAGCATGAAGCGGCCGGTCTGGGAAGACATGCAAAAGGTCATGGAGCGCTTGGGGAAGAAATAGCCGCCGGCTCGACCCAAAGCTGCTTCAAGAGGCTCGATTCGCGCTGATAGAAGCCCTCGGTATGAAAAGAATCGCGGAGCTTCAAGAGGGTGTAATCAAGGTGATGCATCACCTCGTGGAGCAAGGTCCTCAGGAAAGTCTTGAACGCCACCACCTGGATCCGCTTGGCGGTGCGCATCCACACCGTGATCACCGGCCTGGGCCTTTGACCGCCGCGTTCATAAAGCCCATGAAGCTCGCCCCGGGCATTGGAAGGCCGCTTCTCCAAAACCTTGACCTCAACCGCCTCGACGTTCAGCACCCGGGTCAGGGCGTTGACGAAAGCCTGGGCGCCTTGCTGGGTGTAGTCGCGGTGTCCCGCTGCCAGGGCCTTGGCGATGTAGTCCAAAAAAGGCCGAAAGCGCTCGGGCCCGGGAATGACGATCGAGGTCACACCAGCGCTCTTCTGGTAAATCTTTTTTTGGGTGGGGTTCAGGCGTTTGTAATAGTTGAAGGGCATCAGGATGACGACGCGCTTAAAATTTCCACCGCCACGCCACGCGGATCCTTGGCCTGCAGAATCGGGCGGCCGACGACGACCGCGTCGGCGCCATCGGCAAAGGCTTCTTCCGGCGTCTTCACCCGCTTCTGATCGCCCCGCTCGGCGCCGGCCGGCCGCACGCCCGGAGTCACAATCTTGAAGGAACGGGGGATCTCCTCGCGAATCGGGCGAATTTCCTGGGGCGAGCAAATGACGCCGGCCATACCCGATTGGTGGGCCAAGCGCGCCAGGCGCCCAACCTGTTCGGCCGGCGTCACGTCGAGGCCGAGCTCGCCGAGCGAGTCCATCGAGGTCAGCACCGTCACGGCCATCAAATAAGGAAGCTCGGACTTGGCTTTCTTGGCTTCCTCCTTGGCGGCGGCCGCGGCCGTCCGCATCATTTCGGAGCCGCCGCTGGCGTGCAGGGTCAACATGTCGACCTTGAGGCGAACCGCTTCGCGGCAGGCCTCGGCAACGGTGTTGGGGATGTCGTGGAGCTTAAGGTCGAGAAAGATCCGCTTGCGCTTGCGGCGCAGCCATTTGACCGAATCCGGCCCATAATGGGTGAAGAGCTTCAGTCCAACCTTGTAGAAATCGACCGCCGGTCCAAGCTTCTTCAGAACGCCTTCAACCTCGCGCATGGTCTCGACGTCGAGGGCCACGATGAGCGGGGAAAGTTTCTTCATGAGGCCGGCACCGCCCGGCGATGCAGCTCGAGCGCACGGTCGGCGGCTTTTTCGACCGGGATTTTTTCCAAGGCGCCGTCGCGTCGGGTCTTCACCTCGACCAGGCCCTCCTTCAGCCCCTTGGCGCCGACGACCAGCCGATAAGGGATGCCCAAAAGGTCGCTGTCCTTGAACTTGACGCCGGGGCTTTCGTCGCGGTCGTCCCAGAGGACCTCGACGCCGGCGGCGCTGAGCTTTTGGTAGAGCTGGCGGCTGGCTTCCATCACCGCCGCGTCGCCAACGTTCAGGCTGACCAGATGAAACTGGAAGGGCGCGATCGGATAGGGCCAAATGATGCCGTTGTCGTCGTGGTTCTGCTCGATGGCGGCAGCCGCGGTCCGGCTGACACCGATGCCGTAGCAACCCATGACCGTGATCCGCTCCTGGCCCTTCTCGTCCAAAAAATTGGCTTTCATCGATTCCGAATACTTGGTGCCGAGGAAGAAGACATGACCGACCTCGATCCCGCGGTGTTCTTCGTACACCCCGCCAGTGCAGGCTGGACAAGGATCTCCGGGCATGGCTCGGCGGAGATCGACAAAAGCCTCGACCTTGAAGTCACTCAGCTCGACGCCGGTCAAATGAAAATCACGCTCGTTGGAGCCGGCGATGAAGTCGCTCATCGCGGCCACCGCGGCGTCGGCGTAGATCGGGATCTTCAGGCCGATCGGTCCGGTGAAGCCGACGGCGCTGCCCAGCTTCTCGATGGTCGCCGGCGTCGCCATCTCGAGCTTACTGGCGCTGAAAGCCTGCTGCAGTTTGGCCGGGACGATCTCGTGGTCGCCGCGGACCAGCCCAGCCACCGGGCCCTTCTCGGTTTCAAAAAGCACGATCTTCAGCAATTGGGCCGGTGTTTTTTGTAGGAGGCGGCTGACGTCCTCCACGCTGGTCTTCCCCGGCGTTGCGACTTTCTGGAATTTTCCACCGACGGCGGCCTGGGGCATGCCCGCCACGGTTTTCAAGGCGGCCTTCTCGACGTTGGCGGCATAATCGCATTGGGTGCAGGTCAAGATGGGGTCCTCGCCGCTCTTGGCCAGGACCTGGAACTCGTGGCTCAAAGTGCCGCCGATGGCGCCGGTCATCGCCTCGACCGGCCGGAAGACCAGGCCGCAACGGGCGAAGATGCGCTTGTAAGCCTCGTACATCCGCCAATAGGTCTTCTTGGCGGCCTCTTCATCGACATCGAAGGAGTAGCCGTCCTTCATGATAAACTCGCGGCCCCGCATCAAGCCGAAGCGCGGCCGGATCTCGTCGCGGAACTTGGTTTGGATCTGAAAGAGGTTGAGCGGAAGCTGGCGGTAGGAGCTGACATTCTGCCGCACCAAATCGGTCACCGCTTCCTCATGGGTCGGTCCCAGGCAAAAATCGCGGTCGTGGCGGTCCTTGAAGCGGAGCAGCTCCTTCCCGTAGAAATCCCAGCGGCCGGTCTCCTGCCAAAGCTCGGCCGGCATCACCATCGGCAAAAGCACTTCCTGAGCCTCGTCCCGAACCATCTCCTCGCGGATGATCCGTTCGATCTTCTCCAGCGTCCTCAACGCCAAAGGCAAGAAGGTGTAAACTCCGGCAGCGGTCTTTCGGATCATTCCGGCCCGGAGCATGAGCTTGTGACTAATGACCTCGGCATCGGCCGGGGCCTCGCGGAGGGTGGGGATCAAGAGCAGGGATTGTTTCATGAGGCTGGGGCTTCCACCCATCGGTTGTGTTTCTTGATGAGTTCGATCAGTTTTTCGTCGGCGATCTCGGAGGGGATGTTCTTCTCGACGCAATCCTTGCCGACGTAGAGGTGGATCCGCCCGGGCCCGCCGCCGACATAGCCGAAATCGGCGTCGGCCATCTCGCCGGGGCCGTTGACGATGCAGCCCATGATGGCGATTTTCACGCCCTTCAGGTGCTGGGTCTTGGCCTTGATCCGCTGGGTCGTGGTCTGAAGATCGAAGAGCGTGCGGCCGCAGGAAGGACAGGCGATGAACTCGGCCTTGCTGATCCGAAGCCGCGAAGCCTGGAGGATGTTGAAGCTGAGACGAACCGATTCCTCGACCGAGGTCCCTCGAACCTCGACCGCGTCGCCCAGACCGTCCATCAGGAGCGAGCCCAGGGCCGAGGAGCCTTCGAGGATCGGCTCTTCCAGAGCCGAGGCGTCGATCGACAGTTTGAGCGGATGGCGAACGCCTTCCTTGTCGAGGATGGCGGCGGCCCGGCGATAGTCCGCAATCGAGCTCCTCGACTCGAGGCTGAGGACAACCGGGGCGGCGAGCTTCAGCACCTCGAGCCGCTTCTTCAGCTCCTCGACCGAGGAAAAGCGTAGATCGAGGACTTTATGATTCTTCTGGGCCAACCGCGCCAAATCCTTGATCGCCAAGTCCTCGCTGGCCGGCGAGACGTGGAAACGGGCGGCGTCCCAGACCACCAAGGCCTCGCGGGCGGCCGATTGATCGCGGGTGACCAATCCCAAACGGATCTCGGGCAAAAGCCCGGCGGCTTTGTCCCGCAAGGCATCGAGCTCCTCCGGCGAAACTCCCGCCGGCGGGTCCAGGAAGAGCAAATCCATTTTCGGAGCATCGGCCTTGCGTTGCTTGACCCAAGCCTCGAGCTCGGCCAAACCGCCAACATCGGAAGTGCTTAAGGGATAGGTCACGACGACGGCGTAAGTCGCGGCCGCTCCCAGCTTCCAGCCTTCGGCCAGCACCGCCTGACTGTCGCGACGCTTTCGCTCCATCGGGTTCCAGGAGATCTCGATGGGCTCGCTCGAAGGGGCGACCGAAGCGTTTTGCAGGCGGTTGAACTTACGGACCAAGGCCTGAGCCACTGGAATTTCGTAAATCGAGTCTTCGGTCAGCGAAACCCGGACCGTGTCGCCGATGCCGTCCTCGAGCAGCGAACCGATGCCGATCGCCGATTTGATCCGGCCGTCCTCGCCCTCCCCGGCCTCGGTGACTCCCAGGTGGAAAGGATAATCCATGCCCAACTCGGCCATCCGTTGAGCCAGCAATCGGTAAGCCTCGATCATGACGAAGGGCGAGCTGGCCTTCATGGAAATGATCAGATCCTTATAGCTCTCGGCTTCGGCCAGTCGGACGAACTCCAAAGCCGATTCGACCATGCCCAGCGGCGTGTCGCCATAGCGATTCATGATCCGGTCACTCAAGCTGCCGTGATTGGTGCCGATGCGCATGGCGACCCCGCGCGCCTTGCACTTGCGGACCAGCGGGATGAATTTCTCGGCCATCCGCGCCAACTCGGCCTCGTACTCGGCGTCGGTGTATTCCTTGACCGCGAAGAGCTTGCGGTCGGCGTAGTTGCCGGGGTTCACCCGGACCTTTTCGACGTGATCGGCCGCAATCATCGCGGCCTGGGGCGTGAAATGGATGTCGGCCACCAGCGGCACCTTGATGCCTTCGGCCTGCAACCGGGCCCGGATGTTCTTGAGGTTCTCGGCGTGATGAATGGTGGGGGCGGTGATCCGGACGATCTCGCAGCCGGCTTCGACCAGGCCCCGCGCCTCCTTCACCACCGCCTCGGTATCCATCGTGTCGGAGATGGTCATCGACTGGACACGGATGGGATTGGAGCCACCGACGCCGACGTTGCCAACCTTCACTTCGCGGGTTTTGCGGCGCTGGTAGGAGAAGAGCGAGGAGGTGTAGCTGCCCATGATTATTAAACTCCGACAAATTCTGCGAATTTGCTGCGCGACCCGGCAATGCCGGGTCTTGCCGAGGTTTAAACACGGCAAAAAAAAGGGGTCAAGCCCCCAGGCTTGACCCCGTGTACCCCCAAATCGCTCAACGCTTACAACAAGTGGGCGTCTTCAAAGTAGTTGGCGTCGATCGGCTTTCCATTGTTCAGCTTGGTTTCCCCGCCGTAGGTCATGGTGGCTCCGAGGAGGAGCTGATAACCGGGCTTCGGCCGGGGCATGACGCCCAAGGCATTGTTGGGATGCGGAACGTTGACTTTGTGAGTGGTTCCACGTCCGGCCGGCCGCGAAACGCTGCCAGTCGCACGCTCCGGAACCGCGCCAGCGGCCGGACGCAGCGGCTTCACGCCCTTGGGCGTATAAGTGCCGCTCACGTGGGACGAAGCCACGTAGGGCCGCCACTTGGGCAACTCGCCCGCATTGAGAGCCTTCTTCCGTTGCTTGTCGCTCATGATAGTCAGTCCGCCCAGCATGATGATGCCGGAACGCGAAACTTCGTTGTTTTGAACAGGCGTCGATTTCGGCTTGGCCGTTGGAGCCGGTTTGCCCGATTTGCCAGAGCCTTTAGGTTTACTACCGAGAGAGCCATTTAGCGCGGCAAAATCCCCGAAGGAAAAACTATTGCCGGAGGTCTCGGTCGCTTTAGGAGCTTTGGGTGCCATTAGATGTGTCCCCTTTCAAACAGCGCCTTGGAGTCCGGCGCCTCTTCTCATCCAAGCAGAATGATTAGCAACCGATGTGCCAAGCTCGCAAATCCGCGGTGAAACGGGAACCGACAAAGTCCTAACTAGCTATTTTAGATGAGGTTTTCTCCGATTGAAGCTAGACCCAAGGAATGACGCGCCGCACGGTATTGGGTCGGGATTTTTGGGGGTCTAGCCCCTCAAATTCGCCCAAATCCGGGCTTCTAGGCCTCGATTAGGCGGCCAAAGCGACCTGAAGGTTGCGGGCAATGCTGTGACGAACCTGGCGCCACTCGGCGGCACCCTCGATCATGCGGGCCTTGCGACGGCTCTCACCACCGAGGCGGTTGGAGATCGAAACCAGCTTCTTCAGCGAGGCAAGGGCCGCATCGTAGCTGTTCTGGGCTTCCTGGTTCATCGACTGGGCCTGGGTGCTGCTCAGCGACTGGCTGCGGGCCAGGGTGGCTGAACGCTGGGCCTTCAGGAGGCTGGCCTTGACGGTGTTCAGTTCGGTTTCGAAGGCGGCTTGGAGGGCCTGGGTATCGAGGCTGGGGACGTTGGCAGTAGTGGCGAAGGTCGCGATCGGGAGGGCCGGAAGCTCGGCAACCGGGGTGAAGGACTTCGAAGCGATGATGTTTTGGAATTTCGAGAGGGAAGAATTTTTCGGCTTGCTGATCAGTTGCGTGGCCATGGCCATGCTCCTTCTTCAGCATGCCCCCGGCAACGCTTTAGAACGTGTGCACCAGACTTTAAAGCAAAGGTGGTGCCAGGGCTGAAAGGTTGCTTAATATTTTATAACTATATGATATTAAATGATTTATTTTGAAAAATGAAAATTCCTCAGGACTGCATTTTCCTCGAAATTGGGGGCAGAGACCTCAAGTGAAGGAAAAGGCGGGGGAGGAAGAACCCCGAAATCAGCGGGTGGTGGCCACCGGCCTGGCCGTATACCGGGCTCCGATCGTTCGAGCCAGCCGCGCCAGGTCCCGGGCATCCGGGTCAAGGCGGCAAAGAATGGTGAAATGGGGACCCGCTTCCTGGGTCCGGCCCAAGTGACCAAGGGCCAGAATCAAATTACGCCGGTAGCCGGGGTTTTGGGGATCGGAGGTCACCGCCTGGCGGTAAAAGGTCGCAGCGTCACCGTAATTGCCGGCATCGAAGGCCATATTCCCCAGCTCGAAGGAAGCCGGTGAAAAGGAGGCATCCAAGGCCAAGGCCGCTTGAAAATCGGCCCTCGCTCCCGTCGCATCGCTGAGATTGTCCCGGCGGACCATGCCGCGGTTCAGCAAGATATGAGGATTGTTGGGATCGATTTGAAGAGCCCGGGTGAATCGAGTCAGGGCCGTCTGGGGAGCCGAGCTGCGCAGGTCCAGCGCTCGGTTATTCCAATGCCAGGCCAGGAACTCCCTCAAGCTCAGGCGAGTGTAGCGGCGGTGAGGCTGGTTGAAGCCCCCAAACACCGGATCGAGCAGGTAAGTCTGCCCATTGATGTCCAAGCCGGTGACGATGTGCTGAGCACGGTTGCCGTCGCTATCGACGTGAACCCACACCGGGTAAGGATTGAAGCCGACCCGGCTCTGCAAGTTCAAAAGCGTCTTGGTGGATTCGGTGCAGTCGCCGCGGCGGCTGGCAAAGACTTGATCGACGTTGCGCTCCGCCTCATTCTCGACGATCGTCAGTCCGAGGCCGGAGCTGGAGGTCACCCAATCGAAGACATGCTGGGCCAAGGCCCGGTTGACGCCGCTGGGCAGATTGTTGTCCGTGCGCCAGGCGGCCACGCTGGCATCGAAACGGCGCAACACCTCCACCGAAGTCGCATCGCCCGAGGCTTGCCAAGGCAGGGGCTCCAAAGCGAAGCGGCGGTAGGCCGCGGGACGGGAAACCGCCTTTTCGAAAAGCTCGGCGCCCTGCAGTCGACGGTCGGTGGCCCCTTGGGTGGAGCTTCGCCGTATGCCCGAATAGGACAGCGAGGAAAAACCGGAGTCCAGAGTGGCATCGGTCTCACCGGCGGCGAGGAGGTCTTGGTAAAGGCCTCGGGTCTGGGTATCACCCGCAAACTGGAGCTGGTATGGGGGCGTCAATCAGGGGCCCTTTCAGGCTTGAAAGCGTTGCAAATTGGTAAAGCCGATTTGAGGTTTTATCGAGGCCTTCCCAGCCTGAGTTGTGTACCATTTCCTACTTATTCGATTTTTTGGCCGAGGGCCTCGGAGAGCCGCTCCACCACCTGGCCGCTGATCGCGCTGACCATCACGAAATCGACCATGACCGGGTCTCTTTTCCCTTTATCTTCCATGATTTCGATCTCATAGCGAAGGTCGCCATTGCGCGGATAATCGGTGAACTTATAGCGCAGCTTCTTCCGGGTGGCCAAACGCTTGACGTCGGGCAGAGCCTTGACCTGGGCCAGAGCCTCCTCCTCGGAAACCAAGGCCTTGGGCCGGGGACGGGAGGCTGAGGGCATATAAGGAAGGTCGCTATCCTTCACCACCGTCACTTCCTTGATGGTGCCCTTCCCCACCTTGCGGTTGCGATAGGAAAAGTCCTGCCACCAGAGAGCGCGCTCGCGAGTGTCGAAGAGCATGCCGACGATGTATTTGCCCGGGGGCAAGCCCGAGTAATTCCCGCTGTCGTCGATACCGTCGCCCGGCACCTTGACCATCAATTGTTGGATGAAGCGGCGCAGCTCCTCGGCCGACCTCTTGTCGGCGAAGCTGCCTTTCACCACCAAAAAGAGCTTTTCATTTTTGGGAATGGGAACATCGGCGACCCAATGAGGAGTTCCGCCCGATTCTTTCTTCTTGTTGGCTTCGGCCGAGGACAAAGGCAGCAGAAGGCCCAAAGCGAAAATTCCGATGGCGAGACGGGCGGAAGATCGGCGGATCATTCCATCGCCTCCGCCCGAGCTTTGAAAAATGGCAGGTCGTCGAAATCGGAAAAGCTCTCGATTAAAAAATCCGGCCGGCATTCGACCAGCTCTTCCCTCGTCCGAAAACCGTAGGTCACCGCGCAGGTCAGCAACCCGGCCGCCCGGCCGCATTCGATATCGACGTGAGAGTCGCCGACCATCAGGCCCGGTCCCTCGCCCCGCCACTCCTGGAAGATCGGATCGAAAACCGCCGGATCCGGCTTCTGCACCGTCAGGGTGTCGCCGCCGATCAGCCAGCGGAAATGGGAGCGGACTTTCAGGCCCTCCAATATCTTTTGCGAAAACACTTCAGGCTTGTTGGTGACCACGGCCATCGGCCAATCGGCATGGCTTGCGAGGAAACGGGCGACGCCGGGATACAGGTGGGTTTCATCCAGGCAGTGATCGAGGTAGCGCCGCCAAAAACTTTGGAAAACCCGGCCGACTTTCTCTTCGCTCGGATGACCCAAGGCGTCGCGCACCAGAGTCCGGGCGCCGTGGCCGACCAAGGCCTCGATCTGCTCATGGGGCAAGGTCGGCATGCCCTCTTCCTCCAAGGCGAAGTTGAGGCTGTTGGCGATGTCCTTTTTGGAATCGATGAGGGTTCCGTCGAGGTCGAAGATCAGCAGCGGCGCCATGGCCAAGCTATACGCAGACGGCTTGGTTCAGGCAAGGCCCTTTGCGAGCAAGACCTTTTCGAGCAAGGGAACCGGAATCGCGCCGTAGCGCAAGACCGCATCGTGGAAGCGCTGGAAATTAAATCTCCTCCCCCACTTTCGCCGGCACTTCTCGCGAAGCTCGCGGAGGCGAAGCATGCCGGTCAAATAGCTTTGCGGCACGGTCGGCCGCATCGTGTACCAGTTGACGTCGGCCCGGGCCGAAGCCGGGCTCATCTTGAGCTCCTTGGCCATGAAGCGCACGGCTTGGGCATCGCTCATGGTCCCGGTATGAAGGCCGACGTCGACCAAGATGCGGCAAGCCCGCCACAGCTTGTCCTTCAATTGCAGAAGCCGGCCCCAATCGTCGTAGTAGCCGGCCTCGTGCATCAGCTCCTCGCAATAAAGGGCCCAGCCCTCGAAGAAACTGCTGCAGTTGTAGATCTTCATCATCGTGCCCGGAGCATGCTTCTGGACCGCGAACTGCAAATGATGGCCGGGATAGCCCTCATGAAGCGCGGTCACCCGCAGCGCCCCGTAGCTGTGCTCGCCGAGCAGCTCTTCCCGTTTCTTGCCTTTGGCCGTGACCGGCGTGACGAAGAAGGTGCCTTGGTTTTTGCCGCCGAACATCGGCGGGTCGACGTAGGCCGCGAAGGGAATCGTGTTGCGGGTGAATTCCGGCGTCTCGATGACCCGGAGCGATTCGCCGCGCGGCAGGCTGACGATTTTATTGCGGCGGACGAAGCTGCGCAGCGCGGCGGTCTCGCGGCGGTAGACCGAAAGCAGGCGCTCGGCCGAGGGATGGCGCCGCTTGGCCTCTTCGACCAAGCCCGGCCAGCTCTTTTTCGGATCGATGCGCCGGGCTTGCTCGACCAAGGCTCGGCGGGCCAGCTTGAATTGCTCCTCGCCGATCCGGCGCAGCCGCTTCGAATCGATCGTGTAGTGGTGGTAGTTCTTCAGCAAGAAATCATATTCCCGGCGGCCCACCGCGAAGCGTCCGGTCGAGCGCTTGAGCAAGGGCCCCCGGTAGAACTCGCGGAAGCCCTCGACGGTCGCCTTGGCCCGGGCGTAAGCCGCGCGGATCTCGGCGGCCCGCTTCGGCGCCAGCTGAAGCAGCTCCGCCCGCACGTCGGCCAGGAAGGCCAACAATCCGCCGGTCTCCTCGATCGCCAACCGGGTCCAAAGCCGGGGCGGCCGCCGCAGGTTTCGCCGGGCGGCCTCCAACAGGCTACCGGCCTCGTTCATCCGGGCCAAAGCGGCTTCGACCTTGAGCTTCGGCGAATCCACCCGGAGCAACAGGTACCAAAGGCCATAGGTCAGCTCGCCGACATACATCGAGGGATCGATCCGGTATTTGCGGGTCCGCTTCCACTCCCGCTCCCGCAGCTTCACGTCGCTGCGAAGCAGCTCCCATTCCAGCCGAGCCTCTCCCCAAGCCCGGGGCCGAGCCCGCCCAAGCTTCCGCGAGATCTTGGCCATCGCGGCCAGGTGCCGGGCGATCCGGGCCTCCGACAAATCGGCGGTCTTGGCCGCTGCCTGGAGCCGCCCCGAAGCCAAGGCCCAGACCGGTTGAAAGTCGAAAAGCTCTTGAAGGTATTCCTGGACGAGAGATTTCACTTTCTTCTCCTCGAAAAATTAAGGAATCTGGTCATGAAGGAGAATTGAATTGGGAAAGTGCCTTTATTGTCAAGAAAAGGCCGGTTGGTTCAAGCCGGTGTGCAAGGATTGCCAGAGCATGCTCGACGTCATCGGGCGGCTCGGCCCCTCCTTCTCCTTCCGCGACATGCTCGACGCTTTGATGGCGACTTCGGCGAGCAACGAGAAGATCGAGAAGTTCCTCGAGGCCGACATCAAGGGTCAGGGCAGCATTCGCGACTTGATCACCGCCCGGATGACCAACGAGCTGGCCCGAACCGTGGGCCAACCCACCGACACCGACGCCGAAAAAGTCCGTCGCATCCGGGAAGAGGAGAAGAAGCGCCCCAAGACTCCGCTCAAACCGGGTGAAGTCGACCCCTTCAGGAGATAGCTTGGCGTTTGGCGCCGCCGAAGGCTTCGGCCAGGGCTTGGGCGCTCAGCGGCCGGGTCAGAAAGGTCGCGAAATCTTCGCGCTGAGGAAGAGAATCGGCCAAAGCCAAGGTGAGATAGCTCGACAGTCCGATCATCCGGGTCTCGGGGTGGGCTTGGGCCAAAATTTCGAGGGTTCCGCGAAACTCGGGCTGGCCCAATTGAGCCCGGTCAAAAAACAAGGCTAAAACTTGATGGGTGTCGAAGGCGACCTCCAAGTCCGCCAGCTCGGAAGCTTCGAGGATCTTGACCTCGGGTCCGAAGTGCTCGGCGGCGCTGCGCCGGGTGTTTTCGTCGGCTTGGAGAAGGACCAGGGCCTCGGGCTGCCGCAAAGGGGCGGCTTCTTGCAAGGCCGCCAATTCCGCCGCCACTTCGGCCGGGCTCAAGCTTGGGCCAGCGCCCTCTTCGACCGGAGGCGGAAGGGGCTTGAGCTCGGGGCGTTTCTTTTTAGGCGGCGTAACGGCCGCCACCGGGCGAGCCGGCCGCGATAAGCTTGGTTTTTTTTTTACGGTCTTGGCGCCGACCCGGCCTTCGAGAACCGGCAGGACCCGGTTGGCCGAACGGCGGAGCTGGACATCGAGGCGATCCAATTTCCGCTCCAGGCTTTCCAGGCGAAGGCCGAGCTCCTCCACCGCCATCGAGGTGGCGATGCCAAGGAATTGACACAATTTGATCTTCAGGCTGGGCAAAAGACGGACCGAGTAGACGTTCATGATGAACAAGCCTCCGCTGTGGATAAGTCCACGGATGGACCGATGAATTTTCCTGGAAGAGGCCCCCTTATTACGCCGGGCCGAAAAGAAGTCAAGGTGAATGAGCAGGTCATTCCGAGGAGCGAAGCGACGAGGAATCCTTGCGGAGTCTCTTGGCTTAAAGAAACTCCGCAAGGATCCCTCGCTTCGCTCGGGATGACACCACTATCGCGCGGCGCGGAAAAATTTTCGCAGCCGATTCGCCGCCTCTTCGATGCGATCGATCGAAAAAACGAGACGGTAGTGATGAGGCTGATGAGCCCAGGCATCCGAGTAAACCTTGAGACCGGCCTCGCTGTAGAGCAAATCGTGGAGGTTGTTGGGCCCGAGGACGGCCTCGCCGCCGCCGCGCAAGCGCATCCGACGCCCGTAAAGGAACTCGAGGTTGGCGAGCAGCGAATATCCGCCCTGGGCCTCCAAGATCGGCAGCTGGCGCTCGCGGAAGACCTGCTCCAGCTGGTAGGCCCGGGAGCTCAGATAGGTGCGATGCTCCTCGACCAGCGGCCGCCAGTGGCTCAGCATCGCCGGCGCCACGGTCAAGGCCAGCGGATCGGGCGACGGGGCGGCGTGCCTTTGCATCGCCTGAGCCAGCCTCGGATCCCCGACCAGCGCGAAGCCGAAGCGCAGCCCGCCGGCCGCGAACTCCTTGGAAACTCCGCCGAAGGCCACCAAGCGCGAGCCCAATTCTTGCTGAAGCAGGGACATTGAAGGCGTGCGACGTTGGCGGCCCCGCCCGAAATCCAACATTCCGAAGACGTCGTCGAAGAGCAAATAGCCCTTGGCCGAACGAATTTGCTGGGAGATCAAGCGAAGGCTCTCGGGGCTGTGGAATTGACCGGCCGGATTGTTCGGCTCATTGATCAAGACGGCCGAAAGCCGGGAACCGGTGTTGAGCTCCCGCAAGAGGGCGCCGTTCTCGGTCAGGAAGCGGCCTTCGGGCCGGGTCGGATACTCGACCATTTTGGCGCCACCCAATTCGACCGTGGGGAAGAAGAGACCGTAGCTCGGGCGTGGCACGGCGACTTGAAGCGAGCCGCCGCTGATGTCGCGCAAGCCGCGGATGGCGCTGACCAACAAGGGCTGAACACCGGCGCCGAGCAAGATTTGCTCCGGCTCGACTCGAACACCGCGACTCTGGAGGAGGTACTCGACGACGGCCTGACGGGCGGTGCTTTCCAACTCGACACGCGGAGCCCGGGCCGCATCCCACAAGCCTTCGCCCAAACGGATTCGGGGATTCCATTCGGATTCGCCGAAATTCATCGCGATCGGATCGGGATGCTCGCCCCGCGGCGAGGAGTCAAAAGCCGACTTCGACTCCAAGGCCCGGGCCACCCGCTCCGAAGGCGTGAAGGTGGTCAAGATCGAATCCAAGACGCCGGGAAGGCCCTCGGGAAGCGGCTCGCTCTCCCCCGCCCGCTCCAAGAACCGGGCATAGGCGTCCTGGGTCAAGCTGGAGGCCCGGGAGTGGGTCAGGTCGGCGTAACGATTCATATAGAACTGCAACATCCGGTTTCCGCTGACCAGCGCAGCCAGGGGCAAGGCCGGTGTCGCGTAGCGCCGGTCCAGCGAATGGAGGATGTGAGTGTGCTCGGCCGCCGGGATCGAGGCTGACAGCACCTCGAGCAAGGGATGGGACGCGTTGGACAGGCGCAAAGGCTGGTCTTCCAAAACCAAGGTGTGGATACCGCGGGCCGCGCTGTTTCGAAGGAGCTGGTTCAAACCGGCGCGATCGGCCCAGGCATCCCGGGGCAACTGCAGCACCAGGACCGAAGGATTGGCCTCGCCGAGCGCGGCTTCGATCGCCGCGAAGTTGGGCCCAACCAGTCGCGGCGTGTAGGGTTCGAGGGGGAGCGGGACGGTGTCGGCGCCGTGGCCGGCGAAGAGCACGCCGCGCTCGGTCGGCAACACCCGCAGCAGGCCTTGGAGCACGGTGTCGGCATCGGGACCGAGGTGCAGGACTTCGGGAGTCAAACGGAAGCCGAAATCGCGGCTCAGCTCTCGGGCCAAGCCTTCGCGGAGGGCCGAATTCTCGAAGCCGGCGTTCGGCGTATAGCCGAGCCTTCCGCCTTCCTTCAGGCGCGCCTCCAAGCCTTGCCGAAGCAAATCCGGATAAGGCCGTCCTTCCATCAAATAGAGCATGTGGTGGGGATTTGGGACCGTCATCGCCTCGGTCGCCGAGATCGATTCCTTGGCATTGTCCGGGCGGAAAAATTCGAAACGGAAGCCCGATTGACTTTCCTGTCGGGCCAAACCGGAGATATCGGTGCCGGCGTCTTGGGGAAC
>DATEDP010000127.1 GCA_035281585.1 bacterium | reverse complement strand
GGCCACGTCGGCCACCGGGAATCCGTTCAGGCCGTAGACCCGTCCCAAGACATCGTTGTTGAATACCGCCTGCAAACCCACCGTGGCTTGAACCAAGGCTTGGCCTTGGGGTCCCGAGAACCAGGCATTCAAGAAGGTGTTGTAGTAGTTCATCCCGATCACCGGAAACTCCCCGTCGGAGGCGGAAAAAAGCGGGCTGGTGATCAAGCTGAGGTTCGAACCGATGCCCTGGAAGAGCTGCTGGAAGCAGGCCTGCTGGGCCGCCGGATCGGTGATCGGCAGGCAGGTCGGCGCCCCCTGCAGGACGTCGTTGGCTCCGATGTCGATCGTGGTCAGAAGGATCTGGTCTTTGTGCTCGACCAGGAATTCGACCGCGTCCTCCAACTGGCTCCCCGTCTCGTAACGGTCGGTGCAAACTCCGCCCTCAATCATCGAGGCCGTCGTTTCGCCGGGACAGCCGAACTTCACCAGCTCCAAATTGGGAAACTCCTGTTGCAGAGCGGCGAAGAGCTGGTCGGCATACCCCTCGTTGGTTTCGACGCTTTCGCCGGTCGTGGGATCCGCCTGGACCCCGACCGCGAGAGAATCGCCCAACGACACGTAGAAAAGTTGATCGTCGCCCGACGATCCGCAGGCCGCGAGAGCGCCGAAAAATAGGGCGAGGACCAAGGCTTTGAGTGTCTTCATGTCATTCCCCCTTCGTTGGTGGAGTAAGATGAGTGATCAACCTCCTAGCAAGCCTTTTTTGAAATCGGCGCCCGGCGGATTGGGCCCAATCCAGCAACCGAACATCGCATCCGCGAAATCCTTGCCGGCGATGGTCCCCTTGTTGGCGCCGTCGATCGCCACCGTCGTCCCCTGGCCGGGAACATAGGTAAAGCTCATCTTGTTGCCGACCTTCATGTCGGCCATGTAGTTGCAGAGCGTGTCGAAATCGCCCTTGAGCGCGGAGGCCTTGCTCGGGGTGTTGTTCTTCAGGCCTTCATGCCAGGCATTGCAGATACTGGCCTTTTCGACGTCGCGGACGAACTGCATCGTGACGTTCCGTTCGGTATCAGAGGAGAGAATCTTCTCGGCGCTGGTTTCCTTGGCCGGCAGATAAAGACCGGCAACGTAGACCTTCACGATCTTTCTTCGGAGTCCCATTCCATTGAGCACGAGATTTTTACCGTTGACCTGCATGCTGTCGGGCATGGTCACATCCGCGACCGTGGCTGCGAAGGATGGAGAGGCCACGAGCAGCATAAGGGCAAGAAGTAGGGATCGACGCATCGCAAACCTCCTTCAATTGATGAAAGAACGTACAAGATTTTAATGAGTTTTGAAGGGCTTGGCTAATTTAATTGCAGCGAAAAATTTAACTCGATGCGGCATTAAGAGGCCAAGCCATTGCAATTATTGAACAATGACTCTGCCATTTTGAAGCCGCTCAAGAAATGACGAAGCTTCGCCGAGGGCACCGGATTCATTGAGGGAATCGAATGGCTCATGGTTTCGTGAGCTGGATTGTCACTCGATGGAAAACGGCTTGGGGCACTTTAATGTGGGCGAAACAGGGATCGAACCTGTGACCTCTGCCTTGTAAGGGCAGCGCTCTAACCAGCTGAGCTATTCGCCCCGCTGGGTGGAAATAGAGGATAAGGGAAGTGAAAGTAAAGCGTCCATTGTCGAAAGCGCTCGTGTTATGTTGTCCCTATGCGTCGCTTTCAAAAAGTCGTGATTCTGGCGATTTTCGCCCTCTTCGCTATGATTGGATCCGTTCAAGACGCCGTCGCCGCCCTGCAAAGCAAGACCCTCGACTATCAAGTCGGCGCTAAAAACTTTAAAGGTTATTTGGCCTGGGATGACGCCTTTCCGGGCAAGCGGCCCGGGATTTTAGTCGTTCACGAGTTTTGGGGTCTGAACGACTACGCCAAGTCGCGGGCCGATCAATTGGCCAAATTGGGCTACGTCGCCTTCGCCGGCGACATGTTCGGCGACGGAAAAGTTGCGGCCCATCCCGACGAGGCTCGGGCCATGGCCAAGGAAACCACTTCCAACGTCGCCGAATGGGTCGCCCGAGCCCAGGCCGCGCTGGACACGCTGCGCCGCCAACCCAATGTCGACCCGACCCGCTTGGCGGCTATCGGCTACTGCTTCGGCGGCGCGACTGTCCTCCAATTGGCCTTCAGCGGCGCCGATCTCAAGCTGAGCGCCAGCTTCCATGGCTCCCTGCCGGTCCCCGAATCCGCGACCAAGGTCCGCGGCGAGCTTTTGATTTTCCACGGTGGAAGCGACACTTTCATCAGCGCCGAGACGATCCAGAAGTTCCGGGCCAAGCTCGACGAAGCCAAGATCAGCTACCGCTTCATCGTCTATCCCGGAGCGGTTCACGCCTTCACCGTGCCCGGCGCCGAGAAGCGCGGGATCGCCAATGTCGCTTACAATGCCGAAGCCGACCAAAAATCCTGGCAGGAATTGGTCGCCAGCTTGAGCAGGGTTTTCTCCTCAACAAAATGAATCAACGCCGCAGGCGAAAAGGATAGACCGAAGCCTCGACCGGCGACGGGACCCCGCCGCTGAAGAGCAGGCGGTTGGCCAAAGTTGCGGGAACCCGCGGCGGCGGCGTCACAATTCCGGTCAAATTAAGCGGATCGGCGGCCGAGATCTCGAGCGCGGCTTCGCGGTCGGCGGCATCGGCCCGACGAGTGGCGCGGAGCGCCTCCACCGCCTCGGGCAAGGCGAACTGCTCACCGGCAAAGCCGTCGACGAAACGCCCGCCGCGGATCTCGCCGCGGGCCTCGAGCCGGCGATAAATCCCAGCCAAGACCCGCCAAGGCGGCGCAAAAGATTCGCGGAGCAAGAGATCGCGAAACACGATGCCCCAGCGCCGCAAGTATTGCTCGGCCAAAGCCTCGAGCTCGGCCGGCTCGCCCAGCGGTCCCTTGGCCGCCGAAGCCCCGCTCCGCTTGGGCCGCAGCAAGGACCAACGCCCGCCGCCGCCGAGAAACATCGGCCCCCGGGCCCCGCCATAGCGCGCCAAAAGCCGCGCCTTCTCCCGGCGCCGCGAAGGATCGATGAGATTACGCAAACCGGCGAAGCCGTCGCAGGTCACTGCGCCGGCGCTCACCAATTCCCAAAGCGCTTGGTCGAGGTCGCTGCGCAGCCGCCGGGTGACGTCCTGGAGCTCATTGAAGAACATCGCGCCCCGCTGATCGAGCAGGTCGACGATTTGCCGGGCCGAGGAGCCGAGCCCTTCGGCCCAATCGGCTTTTGGTCTGGTCAAATCGAGGAGCCAAGGAAGATCTTGCCGCAGCATCAAGGAGAGCGAGGTGTTCCGGTTCGGCGCAACCCGGCGTTTGGCCGCCGGCTTGAGCCCCTCTTCTTCTTCGATCCGGCCCGGCGAAAGCCGGCCCCAGACCACCGTTCCGTTCAAGCAGAGCTCGTCGAGCAAGGTCGGCTGATAGTCGGCGACTCGCGCCGGCAAAATTTCCTTCTCCCATGCCGCGACCGGAAGCTGAAGGCCCTGCAATTGCCCGATGACCTCGGCCAAGCCCGGAGCACCGCAAAGCCGGCCGCTGGGACTGACGTGCTGCCAGCGCAGGAGGAAGCGCATGAATTCGGCGCTGCTGACCGGCGCCATTTCCTGGCGAAGCTGGGAAAGGCAGCGGCGATGGATCCGAGCCAGGACTTCGCGGTCGCACCACTCCTCGGCGCCGCCCTCCAAAGCCGATTGACGGAATTTTCCGCGCAAGACGCCGCCGCCGCTCTCCAAGCGAAGCAAGCCGCGCTCGACCAAGCCCGGGTCCAAACCGGTCTTCCGGGCCCATTGGGCGACGGTGGCCGGGCCGCCGGCCATCAGCCAGGCCCGCAAGACCGCGGTGGCGGCTTCCTCGTCGCCGGCCAAAGCGCCTTCGGCGAGCTCTTTCCGTTCCAGCGCGTAGTAGTGCCGGCCTTGGCGCAAGGCCCGGCCGGCGTCAAGCAGCTCGGCCATCCAATCCGACCAGGCCGGCGATAGCGAAGTCTCCGGCAAAGTCCCCAGATCGCGCAAGGCGTCGGCCAGCTCGTCGGCGCTGCGCAAATCGGGCCACACTTCGGATTCGACCTTGGCGATGACCTCCTCATCGAGGGCTCCGAAAGCCTTGAGGTCTTCTTCGGAGAGCGTCCGCCGCAGCGACACCGCCCGGGCCCGCCTTTCCTCCAGCGGCGCGTCGTCGAGGTAGGTGTAGGGGTTGGAGTTGAGGATTTCGTGGCTCAGCGGCGAAGGGGTCGGTGTGTCGCGGCCCAAAAGTGTAATCTCTCCGGCTTCGATTCGCCGCAGCACGGTTTCCAGGCCTTCCAAATCCATTGCCTCGTGGAGGCAGTTGCGCATCGTCTCCTTGACCAGCGGATGGTCCGGAATCTTGATCGGCCGGGTGACGTTCTCCTGGCAGGCGGCTTGGTCCGGAAAGACTGCGGCCAAAAGATCGTCGCTCCGGATCCGCTGAATCGCCGGCGCCACTCTTTTATCGCCGTTCTGGCGAAGGATGGCCAAGGCTCGGGTGGCGTTCCAGCGCCAACGGACGCCGAAAACCGGCGCGTCGAGCACCGCCTGCTCCAGGGTATCCTCGGCGATTCTCGAAGGAAGGAAATGAAAGACCGAGTCGAGCGGAAAGCTGTGCTGCGGCCCCAGCGAAAGCAAAATTCCGTCGTCGGTGGCGGCGGCTTGAAGCTCGAAGTTGAAGCCGGCGCAGAATTTCTTGCGCAGCGCCAAGCCGTAAGCTCGATTGATCCGGGAGCCGAAGGGAGCGTGAATGACCAGTTGCATTCCCCCGCCCTCGTCGAAGAAGCGCTCGGCGATCAGGCGGTCTTGAGTCGGCAGGGCGCCGAGGGCCCGTTGGGCTTGGCGGTAGTACTCGACCAGCTGGGCCGCGGCCGCGGCATCAAGGCCGCATTCCTCTTCCAAAAAACGGATCGCCGGCTCCGGCTTTTCGAGCAAGGGCTGTAAAAACTCGCGAAGCTCCGAAACCTCGGCCGACAACTCGATGCTGCGGCCCGGCGCCTCGCCCAGCCAAAATGGGATGGTCGGGGCTTGTCCCGGCGCCGCGTCGACCCGCACCCGACCGGCTTCGATCCGCCGAATTCGCCAGGAGCTGTTGCCCAAAAGGAAAACGTCGCCGGCCAGGCTCTCGACGGCGAAATCCTCCTCGAGCGTGCCGATGACCAAGCCCTCCGGCTCTTTGACGACCGCATAGTTGAAGTTGTCGGGGATGGCCCCGCCCGAAGTCAAAGCGGCCAAGCGGGCTCCGCGCCGCGGGCGAAGGCGCCGGCTCACCCCGTCGCGGTGAAGCCAAGCGCCGCGGGTGCCGCGGCCGGTCGCGATCCCCTCCGAAAGCATGGAAACGACCTGGTCGAATTCGCCGCGCTCCAATTTGGCATAGGGCCAGGCGCCGGTCATGAGCTTGAACAGCTCGTCCTCACCGATCTCCTCCGAAGCCACCGCCGCGACGATTTGCTGGGCCAAAATGTCGAGCGGATGTTCGTGAACCCGGGTCCGCTCGAGGTTGCCCTTGCGAACGCCGCGGATGAAAGCCGCGCATTCCACCAACTCGTCACGCGAGGCCGGAAAGATGCGTCCCTTCGGCAGGATCAGCCGGCCATAGCCGTCTTCCGATTTCGAGGGTGCGTGGCCGGCTCGCCCGATCCGTTGCAAGCCCACGGCGAGGCTGCGGGGACTGCCGATCTGAATCACCAAGTCCACCGCGCCGACGTCGATGCCCAGCTCCAGCGAAGCGGTGGCGACCACCGCCTTGACCAGCCCGCCCTTCAGCTTGGTCTCGGCGTCGAATCGAATCTCCTTGGAAAGGCTGCCGTGGTGGGCGGCGATGGCTTCCTCGCCGAGCCGCTGGGCCAGGGCGTGGGTCGCCCGCTCCGACATCCGGCGGGT
>DATEDP010000126.1 GCA_035281585.1 bacterium | reverse complement strand
TATCGCATCGAATACCCGCCGGAATTGGAAGCCGACTTAAGCCGGATCGAAGCCCAAATGCGGGCGCCCGACTACCTCGAAGGCAGCCGCGAGGATTTGCTCCGGCGGAGGCCCGACGCCGAGGCGGTGGATCGGCTATGGTTCCACCAGCTCAAGGACATGTTCGACCGCTTTCCTTTTATTCGTTATACCGAAGTCGACGATTCGATCCTCCTGACTTCAGTGGAGAGAAGCGACTCGGACCGACTCCAACCCGAATTGGTCCATGCTGCCCGGACCCGTCTGGGAGACCGGGGAGTACCCGGTAGCACCGCCCGAAAAGTGCTCGAAGTGCGAATGAGCTACGCTGACCTGCGTGACCGGACCATCGATCAACTGAATAGCCCCGAGGGAGCCTTCGATCAGATAGGCGGCTTGCAGAGCGAGCTGCAAGAAGTGTTGAAACAAGGTGTGCAATTCACGGGCGAGTCAGCGGATGGAAACGTGCGAATCGCCCGGATCCCGGCTCTCAGCTATGTCGAGGCTCTATTGCAGGAGGCGGTGGGAGCCGAGAAAGTCCAATTCCACTTTGTGGACGGCGCCATTCCTCGAGATCAAGTCATGAGACTTCGCTCGCGGCGGGTCTCGCCGGTCGGTTTGGGCCGCGGATTGCTTTGGCTGGGCGATATTCCCAATTGGGTCCACCCCGGAGCTTTTGCGGTTCATGACGGGATCACCCATACCTGTATCGACAGCGCCGCCGTGCCCGGCAGCTACGAGCTTGCCCAGCGATTTTACGATTGGTTCAGGTTCGAGGTGCCGAAGGATGCAGGTACCGAGAACATTCTCAATCGCCTCGCCGACGGCCAATCCCGCTTTGAAAGCATTGCCGGCCAAGTCCTGGGCCGCGACATGTTGGCGCAACTCGAGGGAATCGCGTCTCGGATCCTCGCCGGCCAAGGGGTGGAGTCGGCTCGTCAGCTAGGCCAATTGAGCCGATTGCTGGGCCAAGCTCGACAGGCCTGGCTCCAGGGACTTCGGCCCGAAGCCGCGGAAGAAGTCAGGCTGGAAGCGCGGCGCTGGGAAAATTTATTCCAGCAGGTGACCGAAGCGACGAGACCTCGCATCGTCTATCCACCCGAAGTCGAAGCGGCCTGGCAGCGAATCGAGCAAAGCTTCGCCCGGTCCGACTATTATCGTGGAAATCGGAGCCGTCTGGCCCGGGTGCGGGCCGACATCGAGGACGTGGACACCGTTTGGCATTATCAGGCCGCCCACTTGGCCGAGGCGATGAAAAAGATGAGCGGCGAATGGGTCGACGCCGAGGCGATCTTGGAAATCAATCCGCCCGGCCAGTATCCCGAGGCCGCCCGACTGCTCCGCGAAGCCTTGGCCTTGCTCGGCGAAAGAGGGCGGCCCGGCTCGCGGGCCCGTCAAGTATTGTTGGTTCGCGGCGACGAACATTCCGAAACCGATCTCGAGTGGGCTTGGGAGCGCTACATCGAATCGGCCCCGGTCGTGAACATGATGGAGCAATTCACCGGCGGCCGCTTCCGCTTGGAGAACCACTTCTCCGGCGCTTGGCGGAACTACGTTCCCAGCCTCAGCCTCCTCGAAGCTCTCTACAGCGCCAGCTTCGGCCGCCGGGTTCAATTCCATCCGGTGCCGGGGGAGATCTCGCGGGATACCGCGATGGAATTGCGCCGGCGTTCGGTTTCGCCCATCGGTTTTAGCCGCCAATTGATTCACCTTTCCCATTTCGAGAACGACACCCATCCCATGGGTTTTTCAGGGCACGACGGCTTCTATCACGCCGGGGTGATCGGCCAAATGGGCGAGCGCTATCCGCGGATCGCGGGCTATCTCTACGATCACGCCCAGGAGCGCTTGCCCCGAGGACAGATTCGCGAGGACTTTCTGGATTCCTTGGCCGATCTCAACGTGGCTTATCGCCGGGATTTTGGCCTCAAGATGTTCCGCAAGATGATGGAGGAAGCGCTGGACCCCACCATCCCGCGAATCCAAGAGGCCGAAAGCTTCGAGGAATTCGAGGCCCGGGCCGAAGCCGTTCTGGCGAACGTCGAGGGCTTTCGCGCTCTCGTCCGGGGCGATTTCGACGCCGAGCCGTCCTTGGCTCGGGCCAAGCCGAGCTTTTTGGGATCGCTTGACGCCATCGAGCGCCGGATTCAAACGGCTCGCCGCCTTCGCGAGGCCTCCGATTCGGTCGAGATCGGCGCAACTCCGATCCGCTACGACAACCTTACCTTGGACGCGATCCAGGAAATCGAAAGGCACTACGCCCGGCCCGACTATTACGAGGGGTCGCGGGAAGAGCTGCTGGCCAAGCGGCCCCCGCTGGTCCTCGCCGATCAGCTTTGGTTCGACCAAGCTCGAGACTACGCCCAGAGAATTCCCGGAGCCTCGATTGACTACCTGGAAGCCGAGGCCTTGCTGGAGCCCTTGCGGCCGGATCCGAGGTTCGACCGGAGCTTGCTCGAGTCGGCCCTTCAGCGATTGCCCCAGTCGAATCGCTGGGCCCGGCATGTCATGAAAATCTCGCTTCCGCCCGAAATGCGAAGCCCGTTTTACGGCCGTCCCGAGAATCCGGAGCTGAGGTTCCTGGTCGGTCCGCCCATGACTCGGTTTTTCGAATCCTTCTTGGATGAAAAGGTCCAGCTTTCCGACGGCCATGGCGTCTTCCTGATTCCTTCGCTCAGCTTGGCCGAAAGCTTGGCCCAAGCCGCCCATGGCTCCGACCGGGTTCAGTTTCATTTCGTGCCGGGCCTCTTGCCCCGGAACACCGTCTCCTCGCTGCATTCCCGGCGGGTCTCGCCGGTGAGCCTGAGCGGGGCCCCGGTCTACTTTCCGGATTTCAATGTCGCGGCCAGCAACGGCTCGGTCCACCCTTGGAGCCTCTCGCAGCACGACGTTTTCGAGCACGCCACCTCCGACGGCCGGGTGCCGGCCGGTGTCGCCGAAGCCGCTCATTGGATTTACACCCGGGGCCGGCAGAGCTTTCCCGATTCCAACATGCGTGAGAACCTGCTCAACCAATTGAGCGATCTGGCCTTGGCCAACGACAAGCCGGGCTTCGCGGCTCTGGCCGAGCTGATGGCCCGGCCTTGGATCGAGGCCCACCGTCAAATTCCCGAGCTGAGCGCTTCCGGCCAGCGGGGTTTGGAGCTCGAGGCGCGAACCCTGGCCGAGTCCTTCCGCCGCTTGGTCCGGCAGGAATTCGACCGTCAACCGGATCTGGCGGCCAACCGCCAGCGCTTCGAGCGGTTGATCTCCGACCTCGATCTTTTGTTCGATTGGGCGCCGGTGCCGCCGGGGCGGATGGATTACCTCAGCCGGATCGAATATTCGCCGGACCTGGAGGCGAACTGGGACGCGATCGAAACCCAGTTCGGCCGGCGAAACTATTTGAGCGCCGAGCCGCAATGGCGGGAGCGGAATCGGATGCCCGAGGACTGGGTGGACCGCCATTGGCAATTTCAGATCCAGGATTGGGCCCGCAGCATCCCCGGCGTCCAAAGCCGAGTGCTGGACCTCGGCGTTTATTTCCAACCTTCCGCCGGCCGGGATCTTAGGCCCGACACCGAGTTCGTCGGGCGAGCGGTGGCGGCCCTGGGCGATCGGGCGCGGCCCGGCTCCTTGGCCCGGCAAGTGGTCGAAATCGACTTTCCGGCCAAAGTCTTCGAAAGATTTTTTCACGGCGAGGGATCGGGCGAGCGGTCCGACGCTCTGCTGGGCAGCTTCTTCAGCGCCGAGGAAATGCTGGATCGCCGGATCCTGATGGTCGAGCCGACCCGAGATTCGATCCTCTTCCGCATCCCGAGCTTGAGCTTCTACGAAAAAGTATTGCAAGCGCAGCACGGTGCGGAGCGAGTCTCCTTCCATTATGTTCCCGGCGGGATCTCACGCCGTCAGGTCATGGACTTCAAGCGGGAGCGGGCTTTTCCGATCGGCTTGGCCCGCAACAATATCTTCTTTGGCGACTTGGAGGAGCTGGTCCATCCTTTTTACTACACGGCCCACGATGCTTTCGTCCACGCCACCCGCGACGCCGCCGTCTCGATCGGTTTCTCCGATTTGGCGGGAAGGGCTTATCGGCACTTGGAAAGGTCCTCGGAGCCCCGCGATGACGTCGCCGACTACGTTCTCGGGCAGCTGGCCGAATTGGACCATCAAGCCCGGGATGGCGTCGGTTTGAGCGCGCTGAGCCGGGACCTCATCTACTTGCTGAATCGGGATTTCCAGCGAGCCCAGGCTTTGAAAGGCGGATCGCGCCGCCAAGCGATGGCCGAGCTCGATGCCTTAAGCGGCGGCGTCCATGCTTGGATAGCAAGGGAAGCGCCGTCGGCCGACGGCCTTAACCCCCCAAGCCTGGATTCGATCCAAGCCTTATTGAGCCTGCGCCGTTCCTTGGGCGATGAGCTCAGGCCGGCCGCACCAGGCGGCCGCCGATCAGAATAGCCTCGACGTTTTCGGCTTGGAAGATCGCCTCCAAGGGTCGCAAGCCGGCCGAGGGAAACGCGATGAGATCGGCCTTCTTCCCGGCCTCGAGGGTGCCGCAGAGGGCATCCAGCTTCAAGGCCCTGGCGCCGTTGATCGTCGCCATCGCGAAGATCTCCTCGCGCTTCAGCTCCGGAAATTCTTTTTCCATCGCCCGCATCACCTCGAGCATCGAGAGGGTCGAAGCGCTGGCCAGGCTGTCGGTGCCGAGGGCGATGTTCAAGCCGGCGGCTCGAGCTTCCTTCAGCGGAAAGGGCTCATGCCCGAAATAGCCGTGGGAGAAGGGGCAGTGAACCAGGCTGGCGCCGGCCTGGGCCAAAAGCTCGAGATCGGCGGCATCGAGGTAATTTCCGTGGATCGCCAGGAGCCGGCCGTTCAGCCGGCCCATTTTTTTCAGCTCCCGGACGGCGCTATCGGCCTCGCGATCGAGAGCTTGGCCCCGGGAAGCGATGAAATCGTGCATCGTCCCGGCCTTTTTCGCGAAATAGTCCCACTCGCTTTGGCTCTCCGCCAAGTGAACCGAAAACACCGGTTCGGGAAGGCTCAGGGTTTCGGCCAGGATGTCGGGACTCAGGGCATGGACCGAATGGGGCGAGGGACTGACCTGGAGGTCCGGCGAAACCTTTCGCCAGATTTCCTGCAGATGCAGCGCGGCCTTCAACATGTCGCGGGCCACCTCGGGCACGACGCCGATCACCTCGACGAAGGCCCGGCCCCGGAGCGGCGAGCGCATCAAGGGCTCGAGGTTGGCGCCGACGCTCACGTGGTCGCCGATGCAGGTGGTTCCGCCCCGCAGGCATTGGAGGATGCCTTGATGAAAGGCCTCATCCTGGCTTCGGGGCTCGATCCGGTTTTTGCTCTCCATCAAGCTCTTGATCCAGCCGACGAATTCGCCGGGGTAGGGAAGATCCTGCAGCGCCGTCAGCTCGAGATGGGCGTGGGCGTTGACCAGGCCGGGACAGACCACGACCTCGCCCAAATCGAGGGTGTCGGGATCGCGCGCGGCCTCGTCGGGCATGTCGGCGCAGGGCCCGGCGTAGGCAAGAGTGTCGCCCCGGATCCACAGCGCCGGTTCGAGGACCGGCTCGCGTCCAGGATTGAGCAGGGCGGCGGCGTAGAGCAGCATTTAGTTGAGGTAACGGTAAAAGGTGTCGCGTTGCCGCGGGATCTTTCCGCTCTCGGTAACGATCCGGCGCAGCTCCGGGACGGTGGTTTGATTGGGAACGCCGGTGCTTCGGACGACATTTTCTTCGAGCAGGGTCGAGCCCATGTCGTTGCCGCCGAAGGACATGGCGATCTGGGCGACCTTCACGCCCTGGGTTAGCCAGCTGATCTGGATGTTCTTGAAGTTGTCGAGGTAGAGCCGGCAGATCGCCAAGGTCTTGAGGTATTCGTGGCCGCCCACCGACTCGCCGCCCATCGGCGAGTTTCCGGGGACATAGGTCCAAGGGATGAAGGCGAAGAAGCCGCCGGTCCGATCCTGAAGCTCGCGGAGCTGCCGCAGGTGCTCGACCCGGTCCTCAAGGCGCTCGACGTGGCCGAACATCATGGTGGCCGAGCCCTGGATGCCGAGCTCGTGGCCGGTCTCGCAGATCTTGAGCCAGGATTCGCTGTTGCACTTGCCGGAAGAAATTTTCCGGCGGATCTCGTCGTTGAGGATCTCGGCGCCGCCGCCCGGGATGCTGTCCAAGCCCGCGGCCTTCAGCTCGGTCAAGAGCTCCCGATAGGAGAGCTTGCAGACGTGGGCGATGTGGTGGAGCTCCGGCGGCGAGAAGGCATGGACGGTGATGCTGGGAAACTTCTCTTTGATGTGGCGGACCATCGCGACGTAATAGTCGAGCTTGAAATCGGGGTGATGGCCGCCTTGCATCAGGATCTGGGTGCCGCCGGCCTGGAGCAGCTCCTCGATCTTGCGGTCGATGTCCTCGTGGCTCAGCTCCCAGCTGCCCTCGGCATCCTGGTCCCGGCGGAATGCGCAGAATTTGCAGCGCAGGACGCAGACGTTGGTGTAATTGAGGTTGCGGTCGATGACGTAGCCGACGGTGTCGCCGTTCTTCGCGGCGTTGGCTTGGTCGGCGTAATGGCCCAAGGTCAAGAGGTCGCCTTCGCGAAATAGAGTCAGGGCCTCGGCTTCGCTGAGGCGCTCCCGCTGCTCGAGCTTATGCAACAAAGCGGAGGGAAGTGTCATAGTTCAGGTTCTCCAGCTCGACGATCCAATCGAAGAACATCTTGAGACCGACCAATTCCGGGCCCTCGACGTCGTATTGGATGTTCTGAGTGAGATAGCTCAGGGCGTCCTCGGGGGCAATCTTGCTTTGGCGGAGGGCGATTTCCTGGAGGTTTTGCAGGCCGGTCATCTTGGCGTTGTGGAGCTGGGCCAGGAGTTCGGCCGTCACCGGGACCCGGCTCATCCAACAGGCGTAGACGAAGGGGAGGCCGGTCAGCTCCTGCCACTCGGCGCCGAGGTCGGTCGAATTTCCGAAATGGCTGCGCTCCAGGGCCTTGTCGCCGATCTGGAGCACGGTATCGGCCTTGTCCATTTTATCGACGAATTCGAGCTCGGCGAAATCGCGCTCGTATTTTTTGAGCAGCAATAGCTTGAGCAGCCGGTTGCTGGTCTTGGAATCGGTGTCGAGGAAGATCCGCCGGGCCTTGGCGAGGTCGTAGCCCCGTTTCTCGTGGAAGGCCTTCACGCTGCGCACCGCCCCGTGGGAAACGATGCCCGATCCCGGGATCAGCTTGAGCTCGTGGTTCTCGAGGAAGGAGACCACCGGAAGCAGGGCGACGTCGATCTCGCCTTGGCAAACTCTTTCATGGAGGCGGGCGGGATTGTCGAAGACGATCGGGGAGCCAGTGGCGGCTTCCAGTCCTTCGAGCAGCGGCATCGCGTTGAGATAAGGGACGCTTCCGATCCTGGGCATCATCATACTCCGCAAATTCTTTGAATTTGCTGCGCGCCCCGGGAAACCCGGGACTTGCTCGACCTTATGCCCTCGACTTTGTCGTTCGTCAACCGTCTCCCAAGGGCTTGGAATGGATGGAATATCCATTGACTTGGCCGGACGATCTTGATTTATACCGCGCGTTCTTGAAGGATGGCCTCGCCGGCTTTTTCGGCGAATTCTGGAGGTTCCCCGTGTCCAATTCCGAAAATTATTCCGTCATCGTCTCGGCCGCCCGCACTCCCATCGGCAGCTTCCTGGGATCCCTGTCCTCGGTTCCCGCGACCAAGCTCGGCGCCGTCGCCATCCAAGAAGCGGTGAAGCGGGCCGGCATCGCCGGCGAGCTGGTCGAAGAGGTCATCATGGGCAACGTCCTGACCGCCGCCGAGGGCCAATCGCCGGCCCGCCAGGCCTTGATCTTCGCCGGCCTGCCCAAAGAGACCGGCGCTCTGACCATCGGCAAGGTTTGCGGCTCGGGCCTCAAGGCGGTCATGCTGGCCGATCAGATGATCCGGGCCGGCGACCGAGACGTGGTCGTGGCCGGCGGCATGGAGAGCATGAGCCAAGCGCCTTACGCCTTGCCCAAGGCCCGCGAAGGCTATCGGATGGGCAACGGCCAATTGATCGACACGATGGTCAATGACGGCCTGTGGGACGTCTATAACAACTACCATATGGGTAGCGCCGCCGAGCTTTGCGCCAAGGAGCAGAAGGTCAGCCGCGAGGAGCAGGACGCTTTCTCGGCCGAGAGCTACCGCCGGGCCCAAGCCGCGGTGAAAGAGGGCGCCTTCAAGGACGAGATCGTCCCGGTGCCGGTGCCCCAGCGCAAGGGCGACCCGGTCCTGGTCGACACCGACGAAGAGCCGGGCAAAGGCGACATTACCAAGTTGCCCAAGCTTTCGACCGCTTTCCAAAAAGACGGCACCGTCACCGCCGGCAATGCCTCCTCGATCAACGATGGCGCCGCGGCCTTGGTGGTGATGAGCGCGGCCAAAGCCAAGGAGCTGGGCTTGAAGCCGATGGCCAAGATCGTCGCCCAGGCCCAAGCCTCGATCGCGCCCGAATGGTTCACGATGGCGCCGGCCGAGGCGATGGAGAAGGCTCTGAACAAGGCCAAGCTCAAGGCCGCCGACATCGACCTCTGGGAGGTCAACGAGGCCTTCGCGGTCGTGGCCGTCGCCAACAACCGAAAGATCGGCATCCCGGCCGACAAAGTCAACGTCTGGGGCGGCGCGGTGGCCCTCGGCCATCCGATCGGCGCCAGCGGCGCCCGGATCCTGGTCACCTTGCTCCACGGCATGAAGCGCAAGAACGCCAAGCGCGGCTTGGCCAGCCTCTGCATCGGCGGCGGCGAGGGCGTGGCCCTGATCGTCGAAGCATTGTAGGGGCGAGCCTCGCGGTCGCCCGCTCAGCCCAATTTACTAAGAAGGAGAATCTATGACGGTGCAAAAAATCGGCGTCATCGGCGTCGGCCAAATGGGTAGCGGAATCGTTCAGATCGCGGCTCTCGCCGGCTTCGATGTCTTGGCCTGCGACCAAAGCCCCCAACACAACGAGAAGGCCACCGCCGGCCTCACCAAGCAGCTCGCCAAGCTGGTCGAGAAGGGCAAGCTGAGCGAGGACGACAAGGGCGCCGCGATCAAGCGGGTTTCCTGGACCTGCAACCTCGAGGATTTCGCCAAATGCGATCTCGTCATCGAGGCGATCACCGAGAACGTCGCCGCCAAGGAAAAGCTCTTCCGCGAGCTCGATGCCAAATGCCAAGCGAGCACTATCCTGGCCACCAACACCAGCTCGATCTCGGTCACCGGCTTGGCCGCCGCCACCAAGCGGCCCGAGAAGGTCATCGGCATGCACTTCTTCAACCCGGTCCCGGTGATGAAGCTGCTCGAGATCATCCGCGCCGTCCAGACCGACGATGCCACCTACCAGACTGCGCTGGCCGTCGGCGAGAAGCTGGGCAAGAAGACGGTCACCGCCAAGGATTCGGCCGCCTTCATCGTCAACCGGACCTTGCTGCCCTTTCTCAACGAAGCCGTCTTCACCTTGTATGAAGGCGTCGGCACGGCCGAGGACATCGACGCCGCCGTCAAGATGGGCCTCAACCATCCGATGGGACCGCTGGAGCTCTGCGACTTCGTCGGCCTCGACACCCTGCTGGCGGTCCTCGACGTCATGTACAAGGAATTCGGCGATCCCAAGTACCGGGCCTGCCCCCTGCTTCGCAAATACGTCGAGGCCGGGTGGTACGGCCGCAAGGCCGGCCGCGGTTTTTACAAATATTCGTAGGGGCGGGCCTTGCGCCCGTCCAGGGCTGGGTGCTCGCGACCGCCGCAGATTGGGCACTCGCAAGGGGTGCCCCTACAGGAGTATCTATGGCATATGAAAATTTGTTGACCAACCTGCAAGAAGGCATCTTCACGATCAAGGTCAACCGGCCCAAGGCGCTCAACGCCTTGAACGGCGGCGTCCTCCTCGACCTGCTTAACGTGATGCACGAGGTCCGGCAGAACAAGGAAATCAAAATCGCCGTCATCACCGGCGAGGGCGAGAAGGCTTTCGTGGCCGGCGCCGACATCGCCGCGATGAAGGAGATGACTCCGCTTCAGGCCAAGGAATTTTGCGACCTCGGCCACCACGTGATGCGGATGATCGAAACCTCGCGGGTGCCGGTCATCGCCGCGGTCAACGGCTTTGCCCTCGGCGGGGGCTTGGAATTGGCCTTGGCCTGCGACTTCATCTACGCCTCGGAAAACGCCAAGCTCGGTTTGCCCGAGGTCAACCTTGGCATCTTCCCGGGCTTCGGCGGCAGCCAGCGCCTGCCTCGCCTCATCGGCAAGAACCGGGCCCGGGAGCTGATCTTCACCGCCCGGATGCTTTCGGCCAAGGAAGCCCAGGAATGGGGGCTGGTCAACAAGGTCTGCGGCGCCACCGAGCTGTTGAAGGACGTCGAGGTCGTCGCCAAGGAGATCATGCAGAAGGGGCCGGTCGCGATCGAGCTCTCCAAGCGGGCCGTCGTCGAAGGCGCCGACCTCGACTTGGTCAGCGGCCTCGCCATCGAGCGCGCGCTGTTTCCCTTGGCCTTCGCGACCCAGGATCGGGTCGAAGGCGTCACGGCATTCCTCGAGAAACGAAAGGCCGCCTTCAAGGGCCAATAAGGATCGATTTATGGAGTTTTCCTTAAGCGAAGAGCAAAAAATGGTCCGCGACATGGCGCGGGCTTTCGCCCAAAAAGAGGTCGCCCCCACGGCGGCCGAAATGGACTTGAAGGGGGAATTCCCCAGCCGCCACCTGCCGAAGATGGCCGAGCTCGGCTTGCTGGGCATGATGGTGCCGACGGAGTGGGGCGGCTCGGGCCTCGACACTCTGTCCTACGTCCTGGCTTTGGAAGAGATCTCGGCGGCCTGCGCCTCGACCGCCGTCACCATGTCGGTCAACAATTCGCTCTACTGCGGGCCGATCACCAAGTTCGCCTCCGACGCCCAGAAGGAAAAATACCTCAAGCCCTTCGCCTCGGGCCAAAAACTCGGGGCCTATGCGCTTTCCGAGCCCGGCACCGGCTCCGACGCCGCCAACCAACAGACCGTGGCGGTCAAGAAGGGCGACAAATGGATCTTGAACGGCCGGAAGAATTTCATCACCAACGGCCCCCACGCCGATGCGATGATCGTCTACGCGATGAACGACAAGGAGAAGCGGCACAAGGGAATCTCGGCCTTCATCGTCGAAAAGAGCTTTCCCGGCTTTGCCGTCGGCAAGGTCGAGAAGAAGCTCGGCATCTGCGCCTCCTCGACCTCGGAGATCGTCCTCGACAACTGCGAGGTCCCGGCCGAGAACCTGCTGGGCGAGGTCGGCCAGGGCTTCACCATCGCGATGAACACCCTCGACTCGGGCCGCATCGGCATCGGCACCCAGGCCTTGGGCATCGCCCGGGCGGCCTTTGAAGCCGCGGCCAAGTACTCGACCGAGCGCGAGGCTTTCGGGAAGAAGATTTACGAATTCGGCGCCATCCAGAACTTCCTGGCCGACATGGCCACCCAGATCGACGCCGCCCGCCTTTTGGTGCACCGGGCGGCTTGGCTGAAGGATCAGGGCCAATCGATCAACAAGGAAGCGGCCATGGCCAAGCTCTTCGCCTCCGAGGTCGCCATGTTCGTGACCAACAAGGCCATCCAGGTGCATGGCGGTTACGGCTATATCAAGGATTATCCGGTGGAGCGCCACTACCGCGACGCCAAGATCACCGAGATTTACGAAGGCACCAGCGAGATCCAGCGCCTGGTCATCTGCCGGCAGGTGATCAAAGACCTTTGATTTGTCATCCCGAGCGTAGCGAGGGATCCCTGCAGAGTTATTTCGCGTTAAGAAATTCTGCAGGGATTCCTCGTCGCTTTGCTCCTCGGAATGACAGTAGCAGTTACAACCCCTTCATCATTTTTTGCATGGCTTCGGCGTCGAAGCCCCCGACGTTGGTCGCGAACCACCAATAATATCCTTCGGGATCGATAAGGTTGCAGGTCCGATCGCCCCAAAACATGTCTTGCGGCTCGGATTGGATTTTGGCGCCGGCGGACTTGGCCTGGGCGCAAAGCTTGTCGACGTCTTCGCAGTAGACGTAGAGGGTGAAGGGCGGCAGCGCGCCGCTGGTCACCGGAGCCTTCATCGGGTTCATGTCGCTTTCCGGGCACATCATGAGGACGCCGTCCTTCCAGCCCATCGTGGCGTGCATGATCTTGCCGTCGGGACCGGGGACGGCGTCGATCTTCCGAAAGCCGAAGGCCCGTTCGTAGAAGTCGAGGGCGGCCTCGACGCTCCGGCAGGTCAGATAGGGATTGATCCAGGCGGTGCCCTCGGGGCGAGGATCGGGTTTCGCAGCCATGTCAGCCACCTCCTTTAAGACGCCTTATCGGCGTAGAGGTCGAGCTTAAGCTCGAAATCGTCGGAGATCAATTTGTCGCCCAGGCCTTGGAAGAATTTTCCGGAGCCGTATTTGACGTTATACAGGGTGCGGTCGATCTTGACCTCGCCCTTGGCGCTGAGCTTGTCGCCTTCCTGTTTCAAGGTGGTTGGAATGGTCACCGGATGGGTGATGCCCTTGATGGTCAAATCGCCGGTGACATCGACCTTGCCGGGCACCGTGCCCTTGGCCGAGGTGATCTTGAACTGGGTCTCGGGGTGAGTCTCGACCGAAAAGAAATCGTCGGATTTGAGGTGATTGGTCAGCTTGGCGTTGGGAGCGGGATCTTGGAGGTCCAGGACCTTGATGCTCTTCATGTCGACGACGAAATCGCCGGACTTGATTTGCCCCTGATCGACGGTCAGGTTGCCGGATTTGACTTCCAGCGAGCCGTTATGTTGGCCGGTGACCTTTTTTCCGACCCATTCGATCTTGCTCTTGGCCGGATCGAGCTTATAGGTCTGAGCTTGGGCGAGGGGCGAGACGAGCAGGGCGGCGAAAGACAGAAGAAGCCATTTTTTCACAAGGATCTCCTTTCGGTGAGGGCCGAAATCTAGAAGGGTCTGAACGGCTTGGCAAAGGAAAAAGGCGACAGGCAAAGCCTGTCGTCCTGAGCGCCAGTCTCAGGATGACCGCTTGCAACCATTGACTTTGGCCTCAAGCTCGGCTTGAAATGAAGCCATGAGCCCAGCCCCCAAGGTCCAAGAGCCAGCGACAGAAAACGACGAGATTACCACGCTTTCCGGCCTCCCCTTAAAGCCCCTCTATACCTCGGAAGACACCAAGGCCGCCAAGCCCGAGGAGAAATTGGGCCGCCCCGGCGAGTTTCCCTACACTCGGGGAGTCTACCCGACGATGTATCGCGGCAAGCTCTGGACGATGCGCCAGTTTGCCGGCTTCGGCACGCCGGAGCAGACCAACAAGCGCTTTCATTATCTGATCGAGCACGGTCAGACCGGCCTTTCGACCGCCTTCCATTTCCCGACCTTGATGGGCTACGACTCCGATTCGCCGCGGGCCCGCGGCGAGGTCGGCGTCTGCGGCGTCGCCGTCGACACTTTGCGCGACATGGAGGTTCTCTTCGACGGGATTCCACTCGACAGGGTCACGACCTCGATGACGATCAATCCGCCGGCCTCGGTCCTGCTCTGCATGTACATCGCGGTGGCCGAGAAGCAGGGCGTCCCGATGAGCAAGGTGAGTGGGACCATCCAGAACGACATCCTGAAGGAGTACATCGCCCAGAATTCCTACGTCTTCCCGCCGCGGCCCTCGATGCGCTTGGTCGTCGATTCCATCGAGTATTGCACTCAGCATTTGCCGAAATTCAATCCGATCAGCATCAGCGGCTATCATATCCGCGAGGCCGGTTCGACCGCGGTCCAGGAGCTGGCCTTCACCATCGCCGACGGCATCGCCTACGTCCAGGCCTGTGTTGATCGGGGGCTCGACGTCGATGCCTTCGCGCCGCGCCTTAGCTTCTTTTGGGACGTGCACAACGACTTTTTCGAGGAGATCGCCAAGATGCGGGCCGGCCGGCGGATGTGGGCCCACATCATGAAGGAACGCTTCAAAGCTAAAAAGCCGGAATCGATGCGGATGCGCTTTCATTGTCAGACCGCCGGCGTCAGCCTCACCGCCCAACAGCCTTACAACAACGTGGTCCGGGTGGCCTTGCAGGCCCTGGCCGCGGTGCTCGGTGGCACCCAATCACTCCACACCAACTCGCTCGACGAAACGCTGGCCCTGCCCAGCGATGAGGCGGTGCGGATCGCGCTGCGCACTCAGCAGATCATCGCCCACGAGAGCGGGGTGGCCAAGACCATCGACCCACTCGGTGGCTCCTACTTCGTGGAGTCGCTCACCGATACCCTGGAAGCTGAGGCCTATCGCTACATCCAAAAGATCGACGAGCTCGGCGGGATGGTTCGGGCCATCGAAACCGGCTATCCGATCAAGGAAATCGCCGAAGCCTCCTTCAAGTTTCAGCGCAAGGTCGAGAGCGGCGAGGAGAAGATCGTCGGCGTGAACGACTTTCTCTCGGAGGACGCCGAACCTCTGGAGATCCTCAAGATCGACCCGACGGTCGAGCGCCAACAGGTCGAGAATTTGAAGAAGGTCAAGGCCGGCCGGGATTCGGCCGCGGTCCAGGCCAAGCTGGAAGCCTTGAAGACGGCGGCCCGAGGCGAGACCAACCTGATGCCCTTGATCCTCGACGCCGTTCGGTCTTACGCCAGTGTCGGCGAGATCATGGGCGCCCTCCGCGAGGTCTGGGGCGAGTATCACGATCCCTGCATTCTTTAGGCCGCCCCCGCTAGAATTTTCGAATGAAGCTCAAGGAAGATTCTCCGCCCAGCTCGAGCCTTTCGGCATAATCCATGGTTGCCCGGGCTCCGGCTTCGAAGCGCCAAGCCTCCCCGATCCTCACCTGCAAAGCCAGACCCAGCGGCGATCCGTGGAAGGCCGTCTCCTTGGCATCGACTCGGTGGGCGATTCCGACTTCCGGCAGCAAAATCGCCGGCCGGACCTCGGCTTCTTCGTCGCCGAAGGCCCAGGCGCCGCCGACCGAGGCCCGTAGCTCCACATCGCTCGGCTTGGCATCGATCACGGCCGCGGCCCCGGCCACCCCGAGCTTGAGCCGCAGCTCGGGGCCGCCCGGGATTTGCCGGCCCAAGCCCAGCTCGGCGCCGCCGCCGATCCTGCTTTCGCGGCCGAAGAATAGTCCGCCGAAGCTGGCCCGGTTGAGTCGCGGAGCTTCCGGCTTTCGGGAAGGGTTTGGAGGGGGCCGGATGGCTCGGTCGGCATTTCGGAGCGCCCGAATGCTGTCCCAAAGATTCGCCACGCTAAGGGTCAATTCCGGCGAAGTCATCTCGAATTTCTCCAAACCCAAGAGGGCGGCGATCCGGCTTTCGGTGGAAAGCGCCGAGTCCTCGGCGATGGTCAAAAGCTTCTTTTGAAGGCCGGAATTACCGGGATCGATCGAAGACAAGGCCAGAGCCGCCATTCGGCTCAATTCGAAAGTCCACTCGACGGCGTTGAATTTGGCCAACTCCGCCGAGGTCCCTCGCTCTCGTTCCCAGGCTTCGGCTTCGGCCAGGGCCGGTGAGCGAATGGCCTGAAGCAAGGCCGGGATCGCCGGTTTGGCGGCCAACCCGATGGCGCTCAGGGCCTCAACCGCGGCGAGGCGGGGCGGCGGCCGGTCCTTGCCGAGCATTTTCACCAATTCCGGAACCGCCGGCGCGGCCGCCGGACCCATGTTGGCCAAAGCTAGGCAGGCTTCGAAGCGAATCACCTCCTCGGGATCCCGGAGCAGCTTCATCACTTCGGGCAAGGCCGGCGCCGCTTTCAGGCCCAGAGCCTGCAGGCCCTTCAGCCCCCGTTGGCGCTCCTGGACGTCGCCGGATTCCAGTCGGCTGCTCAGCAACTTTAACTGATCGACCGGCGAGTGCAGGGCCGCGAGGAGCAGCGAGTCGAGCGGGTCGTCGATTTGGCTCACCGGCGTGACCTTGCCGTTCGAATCGATGAAGGCGACGGTCGGGAATTCCTTGATGCCGTATCGGCCCCAGTCGTCCTCGCTGCCCTTGATTCCCTGGGCGCGAATCATGAGAAATTTGCCGGCGGCTTCCCGGCTGATTTTTTCGAAGGTCGGCCGATAGGCCGCACAGGGCACGCACCAGTCGGCGCCGAAGTCGACCACGGCCAATTGGCCGGGCTTCAACTTTTTCAGCTGCGCTTCCAGCTCGGCTCCGCTTTTCACCTCGACGGGCTTGCCGTCCTTGGTTTTGAAGGGCCGGGCCGCGATGGCCCCCGAAAATCCCACCGGCTCGGG
>DATEDP010000125.1 GCA_035281585.1 bacterium | reverse complement strand
GCATATTTCCACCGATAGCCGGCGATAGCAAGACTTGCCCCACCCCAGAGCTTAAACTATGAGGACCCGATGCAAACCGGTCTCGATCGCCTGCCGCGCTCCCATCGCCGCCTTCTCCAAGGAAAAAAGCTGGGCCTCCTCGCCCATCCGGCCTCGGTCGACAAGCGATGGCGCCATGCCTTGGAGATTTTGAGCGAGGAAAAATCGGCCAAAATCGTCGCCCTCTTCGGACCCGAGCATGGCATCCTCGGCCAAGCCCAAGACATGGAGTCGGTCGGCTCCTCGCAGTACCGGGGCCTACCGGTTTTCAGTCTCTATGGGAAGGACTTGGCCAGCTTGAAGCCGAAGGCCGAGGCCCTGCGCGACGTCGAAGTGCTGGTCTGCGACCTCCAAGACGTCGGTGCCCGCTACTACACCTTCATCTACACGATCGCCTTCTGCATGGAAGTCGCCGCCGAGACCGGCACCCACGTCGTCATCCTCGACCGGCCCAATCCGATCAACGGCCATCAGGTCGAAGGCAACCTCGTCGCCGAAGGCTTCCGCTCCTTCGTCGGCTGGTTCCCGCTGGCCAACCGCCATGGGATGACGGTCGGCGAGCTGGCCCAGCTCTTCAAGGCCGAATACTCGATCGGCTGCGAGCTGACGGTCGTGCCGATGAAGGGCTGGCACCGCCGCCGCTACATGGACGAGGTCGAGGTCCCCTGGGTCTTCCCCAGCCCCAACATGCCGACGGTCGAGGCGGCCCTGCTCTATCCCGGCATGTGCCTGATCGAGGGAACCGAGCTCAGCGAGGGCCGCGGCACCACCAAGCCTTTCGAGATCTACGGCGCGCCCTTCATCGACGCCGAGAAGCTGGCGGCCCGGCTGAAGGAATATCGCTTGCCCGGAGCGAGCTTCCGCCCGCTTTACTTCAAGCCGAATTTTCAAAAGCACGCCGGCCAGCTTTGCGGCGGCGTCCAAATCCATGTCACCCGGCGCCGGGCCTTCAAATCCCTGCTGACCGGGGTGGCCGCGATCAAGGCGGTCCACGACCTCTATCCGAAGGAATTCCAATACCGCCACCGGGCCTACGAATTCGTCGACTTGATTCCGGCCATCGATCTCCTGGCCGGCGACGCCAAGCTCCGGGAACAAATCGAAAAGGGTTGGAATTTGAGGAGGATCGAGGAGTCCTGGGAGGAAGACCGCCGGAAGTTCTTGGAACTCCGGCGAAAATACCTGCTCTATTCGTAGGGGCACCCCTTGCGGGTGCCCTTTCTGCGGAGGATGCCATGTCCTTGCCTTAGGCACCCGCAAGGGGTGCCCCTACCGGGCTGCACATTCGGCGCAGGGGCAAATCTGCCGCAACAGCTCGTAGGAATAGATTCCCGTCTCATGCCGGTCGGTGAAAGTGAATTGAAGCGCGTACCAGCCGACGGGTTGTGCCTTCAAAATATCGATGCTATGGGCCGGAAAAGCCGAGGCCGGGAGCAGCCCGCCTTGGCGCTGGGGGTTTTCTTTGCAGACGGCGCAGGGACAGGCCCGGCGCAGGTAGTCGGCCGAATAAGGGCTGACGTGCCCATCCTGCCAGGTGACCTGAATGCCATGGTCCATGCGTTGAATGCCTTGGGGGTGCATAGGAAGGGCCTCTCGCACAAAGCGTCGGAAAAATGAAGCGTTGGATCTTACTATTTCTGCTTTTCACCGGCTGCGCCTACCGCTCGGCCAGCCTGCTGCCGCCGGCGGTTTCCGAGCCCGCGCCGATCCGCGACCGCTACGTGCTGATCCTGCTGCTCGACGGCGCCCGGCCCGGCGAGCTCGATCAAGCGGTGGCCGCGGGGCTGATGCCCAACTTGAAGCGCCTCTTCTACCAAGAAGGCGCCCGCTTCGAAAACGCCCTCACGGTTTTTCCGACCGTCTCGACTCCGGCCCACCAAGCCCTGCTCTCGGGGCTGCAGCCCGGCCACCACGGGATTCCCAACCTCGACTGGTTCAGCCGGCCGCTGGAAAAATACATCGACTATCTCCATCCGCAATATTGGTCCTGGACCAATCTCTTCCTCTTCAACTACCTCCAAGTGTTCGACGATCGGATCAAGGATGACCGGCCGGCGCTGATTTTCGAAACCCTGCAGGGCCACCCCAGCCTGGCGATCTACGAGACCGCCAACAGCGGAGCCACCGAGGTGGTTCCGGGATTTCCGCCCGTCCTCACCGGCTACGAGGGCAAGGTCCAAGGTTTCTACGAAACCTTCGACGTCAAGGCGCTGGGTGCCGCTTTGAAGCGCTTTCAAGAGGAGCCGTTGGAAAAGCTGCCCCGCTTCAGCATAGTGGTTTGCTACGGCATGGACTTGGTCAATCACTACGTTCATCCCCAGAGCGAACGGGCCCAAGACTTGTTTCGGCTCTATGACCGCTTCCTCGGCCAGCTCGAGCGCACGCTGGAAGATCGCGGCATCGCCGATAAAACCCTGCTGGTCGTGACCAGCGATCACGGCCAGCACGACGTCGACGGCGGAATGGTCGATTTGGGGGCTTACCTTCGCCAAATCGGGCTGCGAGCCCTCGCCGATCCCCAAAAGAGCCAGGTCATGTGGGGCGACCATGGCGTGACCTTCTCCAACCTTTACTTCAAATTGGGCGACGATTGGTCGCGGCGGCCGACTTACCGCGAGCTGCGCGACTACCCGGCGGCCGACGGCAAGCGGATCGACTTGGTCGAGCGCTTGCTGGCCCACCCCGACATCGAATGGCTGGTGACCGCCGAGGGCCTGGACAAAATCCATGTCCACCGCGACGGCCAGCATGCCTTGCTGCTCCGCAAGAAAGTGGGAGATGAAATTTTATATTCCTACCGGCCCGATCCCGGTCAGGACCCGCTGGAATACTTGACCGATCCCCTGATCCGGCGCTGGGCCGAAAATCGCGAGTTCCACGACGAGGAGGCTTGGCTGAAAGCGACTGGCCATCTCGCCATCCCCGACGCGGTCGTGGCCATGCCCCAGCTCTTCGATGATTTCAAGGTCGGCGACTTGGTCCTGATGACCAGCAAGCGGACCCAGTTCCACGATCCGCGGCCCAGCGGCCACGGCTCGCCTTGGCGCGAGGACCGCCACATTCCCCTGATGTTCCACGGACCCGGCATCCGCCCCGGCGTCCTGCCCCATGCCCGGATCGTCGACGTCTATCCGACCCTCTTGGCCTACTACGGGCTGCAAGCCCAAGGTCCGGTGGACGGTCAAGTCCGCGAAGCGCTCTTCCTCGAGGAAGACCGGCGAAGCTTCGCGGCCGCCGAGAAGCCGGACGATAATGGCGGACTAAGCCGGGAAGCCTTCACCGCAGAGCTTCGGCGGAAGCTCGCTTCGGGCAAGTTGTCAGAGCCGGAGGAGCAGAAGGCCAAGGTCCTGCTCGATGGCTTGGAGGCTTTCAAGGCTTCGGGCGGGCTTTAAGGAAGGCTTGCCGCGCTTCGGCCAAAAAATCCCCCACTTTCTTTCGGTCTTTCCACCCTTGCCGGTCTTCGACCCCGGTATGCACATCGACGCCCCAAGGTCTCACTTGAGCGATCGCGGCCGCCACGTTGCGCGGATTCAGGCCGCCGGCCAATATCAGCGGCTTGGGGCTTTGCTCGGCCAGCCGCCGGCTGATTTCCCAGTCGTGGGTTTTTCCGGTGGCGCCGCTGGCTCCCGATTCGGGGTCGTAGGTGTCGGTCAGGAAGGCATCGGCCAAGTCCGACCAAGCCTTCAGCTCCTCGGACAATCCCGCTTCATTGCCGCCGCGAATCACCAGGCTCTTAAGGAGCCACAGATTGGGTGCCCGGCTTTTCAATTTCCGGGCCTCCTCGAGCTCGACCGGACCATGCAGCTGGAGTCCCCGGACGCCGAGATAGCGCGACAATTCCAAAATCTCCTCGGCCCGGTCCAAATAAGTGATCAGCACCGGCCGGACCTTTTCTGGCAGACCGGCAATGATCTCGCGAGCCTCGCTTTCCGGCAAATCCTCGGCGTGATGGTCCAGCCGTAAGGGAAAACCCAGGGCGTCGACGCCGGCTTCGACCAGCATCGAAGCCTCCTCCCGGCTGCGGACGCCGGCGATTTGAACGAAGCCGCTCATGCGAAGCGGTCGAGCAAAAGGGAGTTGAAACGGTCGGCCTCCTCCCAAAACGGCAGGTGGCCGCTATTTTCGAACCATTGGACTTCTTGGCCCGCTCTGAGGCCAAGCAGCTCCGGAACGCCCTGGGCGTAGAAGCCATGTCTTCCCATCATCGAAAGAACCGGGGCCTGGATGCTCCGAAAGACCGCCCGATGGTCGGTCGCGGCGAGATCGGCGTAGAGCCGGAGGGCGATCTCGTTGGGACATTTGAGCGATTCGGCCAGCATCGTCTCCAACACGGCGGCTTCGGGCTTTTGGACGAACATGCGTTGGATGAATTTGCGCTGGGCATGGGTCCGGTTGCGCTCGAAGGAGAACTTCACCGCCGAAACTTGGAAGTGATCGGGATCGGCCCAGGGCAAGGAATCGACATTGATAAAGGCGCGAAAAGGCTTTTCGCCGAAGAGCCGGACATAGTCCCAGAGCACCGTCGCGCCCATCGACCAGCCAAGACCGACCGCCTCCTCGATCCCCTCGCCCTCCACCAGCCGGCGAAGGGCCCGGCTCAAGTCCTCGACCTGGTAGCCCTGGGGATTCTTTTCCGAATCGCCGTGACCCGGAAAATCCCAAAGCAGGAGACGGAAGCGGCGGCTTAAATCGCGCTGCCGATCGAAACAGCGATGGGAGGTCACCCAACCGTGGTTCAAGATCAAAGTCGGCCCCTCGCCTTCGAAGCGGTAATAAAGCTGCATGTCCTTTTATCGCCGGGCCGGCGCCGGGACGGCAACATTTCTTTGAGTTTTGGCCCCCGATTTGCTTTTAGTGTTCTCCATGCTCCCCGCCCTTCAGGAAAGCCAAGAACCCCTCCCCGCCGATTGGCTGGACCTGTTGCGGGAGCGTTTCGGCCATCCCGGCTTCCGCCGGGGTCAGGAAGACATCCTGCGCTCGGTTTGCCAAGGCCGCGACACTTTGGCGGTCATGCCGACCGGCGGCGGCAAATCCCTATGCTATCAGTTGCCGGCCTTGGCCCGACCCGGCTTGACGGTGGTGGTTTCGCCGCTCATCGCCTTGATGAAAGATCAAGTCCGCTTGCTGCGCGAGCGCGGTTTCCCGGCCGGCTGCCTCCACACCGGCCAAAGCTATGAAGAGAAGCGCGAAGTCTTCGCCGAGCTGCAGGCCAGCGACCGATTTCTGCTCTACCTTTCGCCGGAGCGGGTGCAAAAACCGGGCTTCGCCGCATGGCTCAAGGGCCGGCCGGTCTCGCTCTTCGCCATCGACGAGGCCCATTGCGTCTCGGCCTGGGGTCCCGACTTCCGCCAGGATTATCACCGGCTGAGCCTGCTACGGGAGCTGCGGCCCGAGGTGCCGATCCTGGCCCTCACCGCCACCGCCACCCCCCGGGTGCTGCGCGACATCGCCCATCAGCTCCAGCTGGCGGAAGCCGCCCGCCACGTCTACGGCTTCTACCGGCCCAACCTTTTCTATCAGGTCGAAATTTGCGAAAACGACGCCGTCAAGACGGCCTGGCTGAAGCAGGCCTTGAGCCGCCATCCCGAAGGCAAGGTCCTCATCTATTGCGGCACCCGCAAGCAGTGCGAAAGCCTGAAGGAAGAGCTCTCGCTTTCCTTCGCCGGCGTCGGCCTCTATCACGCCGGCCTCGAAACCGAGCAGCGCCATCGAATCCAAGCCGACTTCGCCGCCGGGACGACCCGGATCCTGGCCGCGACCAACGCCTTCGGCATGGGCATCGACCATCCCGACGTCCGGCTGGTGGTCCATTTTCAAATGCCGGCCAATATCGAGTCCTATTATCAGGAAATCGGCCGGGCCGGCCGCGATGGCCGGGAATCGACCTGTCTGCTGCTCTACGCCAAGCGTGACAAGGGCTTGCACGCTTATTTCATCAGCCAATCCCAGGCCGAGGCCAAACATCTCGACCAGCGTTGGCGGGCCCTCGACACCATGGTCCAATTCGTCGAGGGCGGCGAGTGCCGCCATGCCGGCATCTTGACTTACTTCCGGGACAGCCAACGCCTCAGCGCCTGCGGCCATTGCGAAGTCTGCGCCCCGGATTCGCCGCGGCGGATCCGGCTGGAGCGGACCGCGCTTCCCCTACCCGCGGCCAAGCCGAAGAAGGGCAAAGTCCGGTCCGAGGCCCCGCTCGATGCCGAAGGCGAGCAACGCCGCGAGGCCTTAAAGGAATGGCGCAAGGCTTTCGCCAAGAGCCAGGACGTTCCGGCCTTCCTGGTGTTCAGCAATAAAACCTTGGACGACTTGGCCGCCAAGAACCCTGAAAGCCTGGCGGCGCTGGAAAGAGTCTATGGTCTGGGGCCGCAGAAGATCGAGCGTTTCGGCGCCGAAATTTTGGCGATATTAAATAAACTGTAGGGGCACCCCTTGCGGGTGCCCCAGGCAAAGCCGTCACAACGGCGGCTGATTGGGCGACCGCAAGGGTCGCCCCTACAACCAAGAAAGGGCGTAGAGATGTCCTATCTCTTGCGGCTGATCGGCTGCCTCTGGATTTTCCTGACTTTTCGGGGCGCCTTGGCGATCTTTCGTCGGCTCTTCCAGCAAAGACTGGCCATGGATTGGAGCCTCGGCGACGCCTTCACCCTGGCATTGCTGGCCGGCGGCGTCGGCTTGCTCCTATTGCGCTCTTGGGGACGTTGGCTCATCTTGGCCGGCTGCGGCGGGATGATATGGCTGAAAGTCGGCTCGGCCTTGACCGGCTTGCACTTTACCGAGCCGGTGATCAAGGTCCTGCTCTTCTACGGGCTCTTCATGGTCTTGATGGTCCTGCCTCAATCGAGATCGGCCACCCATTGACCAAACCGTCCCATCATCTTAGCGTCAAGCTGCATCCGCCGCCCGACGGACCCATTGGCTCGTCCGTCCCTGAGCATAGGCCGGCACCGTCGCACTGATCCTCGATCGTTCCGGGATCGTCATCGTTGCAGGCGCTGCCACTGGCCTCGAATCGACAGGCCGAGTCGCAGCAATCGCCATCCTGGGAATTCCCGTCCTCGCATTCCTCGCCGCCCATCAGGATTCCGTCTCCGCAAACCACTTCCAGGGAACCGGCGTCGCAAACTACGGCCCCATCGCCGTCGCCATCCGCCGCGCGGGCAAAGCCCCGCTGATCGGCGACCAGCGCATTTCCCATGCGGTCGGCGCAGCCGTCAGGGTCGCCGCCGTCGATCGCCGGGCTGCCGGCGAGCAGCGAATGGGTCGGGGTCGGCCCTCCATTTTCGGCCAGCGGACCCAGCAGGGGGTCCGAGACGATTTGATCGACGCCCGGAGCGGGCGGCGGCGAAATGCCGCAATCTTCGACGCCGCCCATGACGTTGAAACCGCTTGAGGCGATCGAAGCGTTGGCCGGATCTCGGGCACAATCCTGGGCTCCGCTGACGGCCCGGTTGCCGGCCAAGATGCTGTTGCTCAAGACATATCCGACCGCAATCGCGAAGCCGCTTTGGAAAATCCCGCCGCCGCGGTCGCCGGCCTGATTGTCGGCGATGGTTGCATTGAACAGCAAAGCAAAGGAATCCTCGGCATAAATTCCGCCGCCGTCTTGCCCGGATTCGTTGCCGGAAATCGTGCTGTTGGTGATTTCTAAATTCACGGCCGCGATGAAAATTCCGCCTCCGAGCAAAACCGCGTCGTTGGATGAAAAGGTCGAGTCGTTAATGATGACCTCGGCATCGCTGGCGTTGATTCCCCCGCCCGATGCAAGGCTGGTGTGGTTGCCCGTCACCCAACAGCGATTCAGGACGAGGCTTTCGGCGGGGCCCTCACCGTCAAAACGGATGGCCCCGCCGGCCTGAGCCGTTCCACCCGTCAAGACCAAGTCATTGAGAACCAAGGCAAGGCCGCCGGTGGCGACGACATCGAAAATCCGCTGGTTGGCGAGGGGGGAAGCGTCGATCGTGGAGCCGTTGCCGTTGATGGTGAGGGAATTCGAAAGGACATCGAGATCCCCGATAAGACCGGCATCCTCCTCGCCGGCATCGGCAAGTGTCAACGAGTAGGTCCCGTTAGGAAGATTGACGATGTTGTCGGGCTCGCCGCTGGAATTGGCCGCCAAGATCGCGTCGCGCAACGAGCAGTCGCCGTCGGCGCAGCTTCCATCGGCTTCGTCCACGGCCGTCGTCACGTCGAAGACCGCCGCCCGAGCGTTGGAAGTCAATGCCGCGAAAAGAGCGAAGAAAGCAGTAAGGAACGGGAAAAGACCGGCTTTCATGATTTTCCTTTTTCCGAGCCCCGACTTGCCGCACGAATACCCACGATCTCCATTGACGTCAAGACGTGAAGCCGAAACGAGCCTACAGATCGGAAGGCTCCTCGTCCGGCGGCACTTCGCCGCTAGGCTTGCTCTCGGGAGCCTTGGGGGGAATCTTGCCGCTGACCAGGTACTGGAAGGCGGCGTCGCGCTGGACGTCGGGCTTCTTCTTTTCCTGCATCTCGGCCGCCGAAGGCATCTCCCCTTCGACCTCGAAATCAGGGGTGATCCCGGTGCCGTCGATCGATTTGCCGGAAGGCGTGAAGTAGCGGGCGATCGTCAGCTTGACGCCGGTGTCCTCGCCCAAATCGATCACGGTCTGGACGCTGCCCTTGCCGAAGCTCGGGACCCCCAGGACCTTGGCCCGCTTGTTGTCCTGCAGCGCTCCGGCCACGATCTCGGAAGCCGAGGCCGAGCCTTTGTTGAGCAGCACCACCATCGGAACTCCGGCGTAAGGCGCGTCGCCATTGGCCGTCCGCAGCTCGATCGGGCCCTTGCGGCCCCGGGTCGAGACGATGGTCCCCTGCTTCAAGAAGAGATTGCTGACGTCGATGGCTTGCTCGAGCAGGCCGCCGGGATTGTTTCGCATGTCGAAGATCAGCCCCTTCATCTCGCCGGCGGCTTTCAAGCTTTGCAGGGCTTTCTCCACCTCCTCGGTGGTGTTCTCCTGGAAGCTGATCAGCCGGATGTAGCCGATGCCTTGAGGCAAATTCTCGGAGCGAACGCTCTTGATCTTGATCTGCTCGCGCTTGAGCGTGACGTCGAAGGGCTTGCTGACGCCTTCGCGCCAGAGAGTGAGGGTCAGCTTGCTGTTCTTGCCGCCGCGCATCCGGCGCACCGCATCGGCCAAGTTCATGCCCTTGGTCGAAACGCCGTTGATCTTTAAAATCCGGTCGCCCGACTTGATGCCGGCCTTCTCGGCCGGCGTGTCCTCGATCGGCGAAACGACGGTGAGGATTCCCTTGTGCAAGGTGATCTCGATGCCGACGCCGCCGAACCGGCCCAAGGTATCGACCTTCAACTCCTTGTAGACGTCGGGGGTGAGGAAGACCGTGTAGGGATCGAGGGTGCCGAGCATGCCCTTGATCGCGCCATAGACCAAGTTTTGGCCGTCGACCGGCTCGACGTAGTCCTTCTCGACGATGAAGAGAACTTTGCTGAAGAGATCCAGCGCCCGGTAGATCTTTTCGGGGAGCGCCCGGGCGGCCGGCAAGAGGGCGCCGCAGAGGAGGCCCAAGGCGAAGACAGGCAGCAGCAGAGACCGTGAAAATCGCTTCATGTGAGGATCATCGCTTTTCTCAAATATATTGGGAAACGATAATGCGAAGAATGTCGGCTTATTTTGCTATTTTCCCCCTTTGAAAAAGGGGGATTAAGGGGGATTTAAAGCGGCGGCTTGAGTGCCTTGGTTTGATCTCGTTGCCTAGGTGTCTTCTTCACCCTCTTTTAAATCCCCCCTGCCCCCCCGTTTTTCAAAGGGGGGAAAACTATTTTTTTCGCTTCAACGCCAGCAGGGCCTGCTCGGCGATGTCCTCGGGCATGAGCTTATAATGCTTCAAAAGCTGGTCGGCCGGGCCGGATTGGCCGAATTGATCCATGACGCCGTAGCGGTGGACGATGGCCCGGCCCTCTTCGGCCAGATGCTCGGCCACCGCCGAGCCCAAGCCGCCGAGGATGGAATGCTCCTCGACCGTCAGGACGCAGCCGCTCTGCTGGGCCAGCCGGCTCAAGGTCTCGCCGTCGAGCGGCTTGACCGTGGCCATGTTGACCACCGCGGCCTTGACGCCCTTGGCCTCGAGGAGCTCGGCGGCCTTGACCGCGTGGTAGACCATCAGGCCGCAAGCCACGATCGTGATATCGGAACCCTCGCGCAGGACCGCCGCCTTGCCGATCTTGAACTGGTAATCTGGCGGAAGGAAAACCGGGAAGGCCGCCCGGGAAAGCCGGACGTAAACCGGTCCCGGCCACTCGGCGACCTGCTCGATGACCTGCTCGGTCTCGATGGCGTCGGCCGGAACGATGACGGTCATGCCCGGAAGCACCCGCATCACCGCGATGTCGGCGATGGTCTGATGGCTGGCGCCGTCTTCGCCGACGGTGAGGCCGGCGTGGGAAGCGCAGATCTTCACCGGCAAATGGGGGTAAACGATGGAATTGCGGACGATCTCGAAGGCCCGGCCGGTGGCGAACATCGCGAAAGTCGAGGCGAAGGGGATCTTGCCGCTCAAGGCCAAGCCGGCCGCGGTGCCCATCATGTCCTGCTCCGAGACGCCCATGTTGAAGAAGCGCTCCGGATAAGCCTTGGCGAAATGGATGGTCTTGGTCGAGCCCGAGAGGTCGGCGTCGAGCACCACGATTTTGGGATTCCTGCCGCCCAAGGCCAAGAGGGCCTTGCCGTAAGCGTCGCGGGTCGCGATTTTATCTCCGCTGCTGGCGGTGACCTGTCCCATTAAATCTTCTCTCCCAATTCTTGCAGCGCCTTCTTCAACTCGTCGTCGCTCGGGGTGACGCCGTGGTACTTCGGTAGGTTCTCGAAGAAGGAGACGCCCTTGCCCAGGATGGTGCGGGCGATGATCATCTTGGGTTTGCCCTTGGTCTTCTTGGCCCAATCGAAGGCGTCGAGGATCTCTTCGTAGTTGTGGCCGTCGATGCTGCGCACCGCCCAGCGGAAGGCCAGGAACTTGTCTTCGAGCGGCGCAACGTCCTTGATGTCCTTGTTGAAGCCGTCGATCTGGATGCCGTTGAAGTCCATCAAGCCGATCCGGTTGTCGAGGCGGTGGTGGCCGGCGGTCAGAGCCGCTTCCCAGAGCATGCCTTCCTGGGCTTCGCCGTCGGAATGCATCGAGTAGATGGTGTGGTCCTTCTTGTCGAGGCGGGCGGCGAAGGCCATGCCGTTTCCGACCGACATGCCCTGTCCGAGCGAGCCGGTGGACATCTCGATGCCCCAGTCGACCTTGAGCTTGGGATGGCCCTGGAGCGGACTGCCGATCTGGCGAAGACGATCGAGCTCCGACTTCGGGAAATAGCCGGCCCGAGCCAGGGCGACGTAGATCGCCGGGCAGCAGTGGCCGTTGGCCAGGATGAAGCGGTCGCGGTCTTCCCAATGGGGATTCTTGGGGTCGTGGCGCATTTCGCGGAAATAAAGGACCGTGATCAGGTCCATGATGCCGAGCGGGCCGCCGGTATGGCCGCTCTTGGCCTTGTGCAGCATCTTGAGGCAGTCGACGCGCAGATTCCTGGCGATTTCTTTGAGTTCTGGAATGCTAGCTTTTGGGTTCATCGGAAATTGGCTCAATTCAGGCTGGAAAAACCAGGGGCACGTTAGCACGGCCCTAAGGGGAGTCAACGGGAAAAAAGGGATTTTCGGCTGTCATCCCGAGCGGAGCGAGGGATCCTTGCGGAGTTTCTTTCCAGAAGGATCTCCGCAGGGATTCCTCGTCGCTTTGCTCCTCGGAATGACAAGGCCTAATCCGAGCCCAGCCGGGCCAGCTCGGCCGAGGGAATCTCATGCCCCAAGAAACGAGCCGCCAGCTCGACCATCTTTTGGGGGGCGTCGGTGGTGAAAAAACGACGTGAGCCGGTCTTGGAATTGGCGGCGAGGAGGCCCCGCTCCTCCAGCAGGACCTTCAAGGCCTTGGCGGTCTCCTGGGCCGAATCGACCAGGGTCACCCCGGGGCCCATCACCTCCTGCAAAAGCGGCTTGAGAATCGGATAGTGGGTGCAACCCAGGATCAGAGTGTCGAGCTCACGGCCCTGCCAAGGCGCCAAGTAAACCTCGGCCACTTGGCGGGTGATCTCGTGGCGAGCCCAGCCTTCCTCGACCAAGGGGACGAAGAGCGGGCAGGCCCGGCTCTCGACCATCGCCTCGGGCAGGCGGCGGCGGATGGCCTGGGGATAGCTTTGGGACTTGACCGTGCCCTCGGTCCCGATCACGCCGATGGATTGGCGCTGGGTCGCGGCGGCGGCGGCTTGGGCGCCGGGCTCGATGACGCCGAGCAGCGGAACCGAGTAGTGCGGTCGGATCGCCTCCAAGGCCAAGGCCGAGGAGGTATTGCAGGCAACGACGATGGCCTTCACTCCGCGTCCGACCAGGAAATCGCAAATCTCCCGGGAATAGCGGGTCACGGTCTCGGCCGATTTGATGCCGTAGGGAACGCGGGCGGTGTCGCCGACGTAGATCAGGTCTTCCGACGGGAGGGCCTTCTCGATTTCGCGGAGAACGGTGAGCCCGCCCAGGCCGGAATCGAAAATGCCGATGGGAAGGTCCATGGGATGGCGGCTTATTTATGAGCCTTGGCCCGCTTCACGGTCTTGGCCGGCTTGGCCAATCGGGCGGTCATGACTTTGCGGTGGATGCCGTCGATCTCGGTTTCGAGGCGGTGAAGCTTGCGCTCCATCGTGTTGATCTCGTCGCGAGTCGGCAGGTCGAAGATCTTGAGCACCGACTTGAGGTTGGTGCGAAGGGACTTCTTCAACTCGTACTTGGTGTTCATGAGGGCGCTGAGCGAGCGCAGGAAATATTCGTTCTGCATCAGATTGCCCATGGCCTCGGAGTTCATCACGTCATGAAAAATCTGTTCCTTGATTTTTTCTCCGCGTTGAAAAGCTTCTTCCATCGCCGTGCGGATACTCATAAAACCTCCTAAAATTTTGGACAAGCAAGAGCGCATTATTCCTGCGAATTGGCTTCTCTAGTGGCAGGACCCGGATCTGTCAAGGAGCCCCTCGAAAAGGCCAATTTTCTGTTTATTGGGCCGCCGCCCCTATGCTAGGGGGCCAAAAAGCGATTTTCTCTAAGACTTTCTGGAACTTTGCAGCGTAGCCCGACGTAATTTTTCCCATTCAGGACCCTCGATAGGAGCGATTCTATGACCCTTCCCGCCGGTATCCTTTTGCAGATGGCCACGCCGGTCGCCTCGGCCGAAACCAAGTCCATCTTACACATGGTCTTCTCCAGCGATCCCCTGGTCAAGGCGGTGCTGCTCATTTTGATCTTCTTCTCGGTCACCAGCTGGGCCATCATCTTTTACAAATATGCCCAAGTGAAGAGGGCCAAGAAGACTTCCGACAAGTTCTCCCAGATTTTCGACCAGACCTACACGATCGAGGAAATGCTGACCAAGTCGGCCCCCCAGGACGGCAACCCGCTTTACTCGATCTTCTCCTCCGGGATCAGCGAGATCCTCCGGGCCAAGCAGGCCAAGGCCAAGGATCCCTCGACCCGGGCCAGCATTAGTTTAGACCATATTCGAAAGAACATTCGTCGTGCCGAGAGCGACGAGATGGCGCGCCTGGAGCAGCTCACCTCCTTCCTGGCGACGACGGCTTCGGCCTCGCCCTTCATCGGCCTCTTCGGCACGGTTTGGGGCATCCTGACGGCTTTCTGGGCCATCGGCCAGCAGAAGTCCTCGAGCCTGGCGGTGGTCGGGCCCTACATCGCCGAAGCCCTCATCGCCACCGCGGTCGGCTTGGCGGCGGCGATTCCGGCGGTCATCGCTTACAACTACTTCGTGAGCCGGCTGAAGGTATTGGGCAAGGACTTGAACGACTTTTCCATCGATCTGGAGCACCGCATCGAGAAGGAATATTTCTAATGGCCTTCACCGCCCCAAATAATACCAAGGGTCCGCGAACCACCTTGGCCGAGATCAACATCGTCCCGCTGGTCGACGTCATGCTGGTGTTGCTGATCATCTTCATGGTCACGGCGCCGCTGCTCCAGGAAGGCATCGACGTCGATCTGCCCCAGGCCAGCGCTTCGGCCGCGCCCTCGGGCAAGGACGACAAGATCATCACCATCGACAAGTCGGGACAAATCTTCCTCTCCAGCGACCCCAATCAGCCTTACGACAGCAGCGCCTTGACCCAACGCTTGGTGACCCTCTTCAGCGGACAGACCGAAAAGGTGGTCTATCTGCGGGCCGACCGCAACGTGCCTTACGGCTCGGTGGTTCAGGTGATGTCGGCCTGCAAGCAAGCGGGCATCGAACGGATCGGCATGGTGACCGAGCCTGAGACGAACAAGGGTGGAACCTAAGCTGAAAAAATACTTCCTTTACTCCCTGAGCTTCCACGCTCTGGTGATCACCCTTCTCCTGCTCTTCGGCGGCGAAGGGCCACCCCCACCTCCGCCCAAGACCCAGGTGACGATGATCCGGCTCTCGCGCGGGGCCGGAGATTTGAACGCGCCGCTCTTTCAAAAGCCGGCCTTTCAGCCCAAGCCGACCGAGCCCCAACCGGCACCGCCCCAGCCGGCGGCACCGCCGATCCCGGTGGCCAAGCCGGCACCGGTCGTGCCGGCCAAGCCGATCACTCCGCCGGCCCCGGCCAAACCGCCGACGCCGGTCCAGCCGACGGTTCATTTGGGCAAGGACAAAACGCCGCCGAAACCGCAGCCGGCCAAACCGGCTCAGCCTCAACCGCCGGCCCAGCCGGCGGCGCCGGCGCCCGATGAAGCCAAGTTGGCCGAAGCTCTTGGCCAAGTGCAAAAGGAATTGGAACAGCGCGAAGTCACCGCCCAGACGCCGCCGGCCCCGGCCGGCGCGCCCGACGGCAGCGGCAGCGGCGCTCCGGCCGGAGTGCCCGGCGGCCAAATCGGCGCCGCCGATCCCGGCTTGGCCCAGTATCAATCGACGGTCCGCTCCAAGATCGTCCGGACTTGGGTGCGAGCCAACACCGGCCCCGACGACGGCCAGGCGATCCGGACCCGGGTGCAAGTTCGGATCAACGCTTCGGGCCAAGTCATCGGCAAGAACGTCGTCAAGAGCAGCGGCAACGAGAGCTTCGACCTCTCGGCACTCCGGGCCATCGAGCGGGCTTCGCCGCTGCCGCCGCCGCCCCCCGGCCTCGAAGCCGAAGCGCTGTCCGAAGGTTTTGTTGTCGATTTCTCTTCGCGCATGCTAGGCCGAAAATAATTTCCCCCCTTTGAAAAAGGGGGGGGCCCGGGGGGATTTTGCGGCGTTTGCTAATGATCAAGACCTGGCTATCAATGCGATGGCTTTAAATTTGAGGAGACCTGTGATGAAACGCCTGACCCTCTTTGCCTATTTGCTTTGCCTGTCCGTTCTGCCGCTGCGCGCCCAAGCTGCGATCTACATCCTGATCGATCAATTCTCGCCGGAGCATAAATTTCCCATCGCGGTCGCCGATTTGGTCGAAAAGAAAAGCGGCCAAGCCGACGCCCAGGGCGTCGAGATCGCCGACCTCCTCCGCAAAAACCTCAAGCTGGCCGGCTATTTCGACATCGTCGACAAGGCCAATTACCAGGATCGAAGCGCCGCCCTGAAGCCCGAGGAAGTGGACTTCGGCCTCTGGACCGCCACCGGTGCGACGGTCTTCGTGAAGGGCGGCTATCAAAAGAAAGGCAAGAACCTGGTCATCGAATTCCGGCTCTACGACCCCAATTTAAAGCAGATGCTGGTCGGCAAGGAATACAAAGTCCCGCAGGACAAGGCCTACGCCGCGGTTCACCGCTTCGCCGACGAGATCCTGCTGGCTTTGACCGGCGAACGCGGCATTTTCAACACCAAGATCGCCGCCGCCTGCGGGCCCCGCGGCAAGGAGCAGCTCGTCCTGATGAACGTCGACGGCAGCGAACGCGAGCCGCTCACCAAAAACAACGCGATGAACCTCTCGCCGACCTGGGCGCCCGACGGCGGCCAGCTCGTCTTCACCTCCTACGCCAAGTTCTTCCCCGAGCTCTATTCGATCTCGGTCAAGGGCGGCAAACCCAAGCGCCTGACCTTCAACAACAAGCTCAACATCACGCCGTCCTACGCGCCGGACGGATCGACCGTCGCCTTCTCCTCGAGCATGGCCGGCGATCCCGACCTCTACCTGATCGATCCCCAGACCCAGCAGACGACCCAAATCACCCGGAGCCAGGGCATCGACATCTCGCCTTCCTTCTCGCCCGACGGCAACCTGATCGCCTTCGCCTCGGAGCAGGCCGGCAACCTCCACATTTTCGTCACCGACAAGACCGGCGCGGCGCCCAAGCGGCTGACCTTCACCGGCTACCAGAACGACACGCCGGAGTGGTCGCCGCGCGGCGACAAGATCGCTTACGTCAAGCGGGCCGATGGCGGCTTCAACGTCTTCCTGATGAACGCCGACGGATCGGTGCCCCAGCAGCTCACTTCGGGCGCGGGCAACAACGAGAACCCGGCTTTCTCGCCCGACGGCCGCTACATCGCCTTCTCCTCGAGCCGGAACAAGGGCTCCAACCTCTTCCTGATGATGTGGGACGGCTCCAACCAGACCGCCATCACCAGCGACGGCCAATGCAAGACTCCCGATTGGTCGAATTGGCTGGAAGAAACCAAGAAGAACGAGAAGGAAAAAAAGGATTAGCTTGCGCACCCTGGCCGTCCTCGACATCGGTTCCAACACCGTGCTGATCACCGTCGGCCGGCTGCAAGCCGACGGCCGGATGGAAGTTCTCTGGGACCAGGGCCGGGTGGTCCGGATGTCCGAAGGGCTCCAAGACGGCGGAGC
>DATEDP010000124.1 GCA_035281585.1 bacterium | reverse complement strand
CCAAGGACCCCCGGGAGTGGCCGGACCGGAGGGACCGGAAGGTCCCCAGGGCCCCGAAGGGCCGGAAGGGCCTCCGGGCACCGCCCAAAATTTCTTTGAAGGCTTGGCGATCCGCGTTCAAGAGAACGGCGAGGACATCACCCACAGCTTCATTCCCGGCACCAATTTCCAGGGCGCGAATGCCTTCACCGGCTTGGTCGAATTCATGGGCGAGATGCGGATGCCGATCGCGACCGTGATCCTTCCCGAATCGAACCCGCCCGTGATCGGCGAAGGCGTGATGGCCTACAGTTTCTACGACCACCAACCCTACTACTACGACGGAGTTGAGTGGTCGCCAATGGTCGGTGAGCCCGGGCCCCAAGGACCCGAAGGGCCGCCAGGGCCCGCCGGCCAAGACGGAGCCGCGGGACCCGAAGGTCCCATCGGACCCCAGGGACCGACCGGGCCCGCGGGAGCCGTCGGAGCGACCGGGCCGCAAGGGCCGCCAGGGCCCGCCGGTGCCGACGGCGCGCCGGGACCGCAAGGACCGGCCGGGCCGGAGGGACCGATGGGGCCGGAAGGACCCGAAGGCCCTCAAGGTCCTCCGGGACCGACCGGAACGGTCGACGTCAACTCCATCGACTTCGACAAGATGGTCGATTCGATGACCCTCGACGCCAACACCGTCATCTCGGGCGGAGCCGGTCAAAACGTGCTGGCCTTGCTGGCGAGACTCGGCGTCGGGATCACGGCGCCGCTGACCGCCGTCCATGTCTACGGAGCTTTCCAACCCGAGACCGCGATCCGCGTCGACTCGGCGCCGGTCTTCGGCAGCGGCGGGAAAGCCAGCTTGCTGCTCAGCGAGCTCAACGCTCCCGGCGACGCCTATTATCCCTTGGCGGGCATGAAGCTGTCCTACGACTTGGACAGCGGAGTCAGCTTGGTGGAGAACCGCTCGATCTTCGCGGCCAACGACTTCCCGGCTCTGGTCTTCCGAACCAATCCCCTGGGCCTGCCCTCGGACCGACTGACCATCACCCAATTCGGCTTGGTCGGCATTCGAACCAACGCTCCCCAGGCGGTCTTGGACGTGAACGGCGACATCGAGAGCCTGGAGCTTCGGACTCAAACGGTGACGGCCCAAACCGTCAACACCCAAAGCTTGGACACTCAGGAGTTCAACGCCTTGGACTTGAGTGCCGAGAACCTCCAAGTCAACCAGCAGGCCAAGCTCGGCATCGTCGACCCGCAGGTGACCTTGCCGCCGCCCAGCGAGGCGGCCACGGTGGTGGCCGGCAACATCTGGGCCGGGCGCACGACCAATGACGGGCCGCAATTGGAGTGCTTCGGCGGCATCGATCAGGAAGGCAAGCACGCCACGCTGCGCGGCAGCAACACGGCCGGTCATTTCGACGTGACCGGATTCTACGCCTATTGCACGGTGATCTTCACCGATCCCCATCCCCAGGGGCCGCCGGTCTGTGTGGTGTCCAGCGACCGCCTCACCGATTATCCCTTGGCCGTCGTGGTCGGCGGCGGCGGATTCATGGTCGACCGGCAGAACGAGCTGGTCGGTGGATTCGCCCAAGGCATCGGCGAGAATTGCAATTCCACCGGGACTCCTTCTTGGACCTGCACCGAGCGGATCAACTACATGTGCATGTTCATCCAGGACCCGCTGCCGATCGACGGCGACAACGAGTTCCAAGACCGGGAGTCGGACTTAGGTCCCGGAGACTGATCAGGCTCGAGCGGAGCGCCTTGACCGAATGGCGAAATAGCCGAGGGCCGAAAAGATCGAGCCCAGGGCGCCCAAGCCGCTAGGGCCGGCGCCAGGCTGCAGGCTGCAACCGCCGCCGCCGATCGTGCCGTCGTCGTCCTCGTCGTCGTCACCCGGCGAGGGCGAAGGCGAAGGAGTCGCCGAGCCCGGGCTTTCCTCCTGGCAAGTCGCGCTGCAGCCATCGCCGTCGGCGGCGTTGCCGTCGTCGCAGGTTTCCTCGGCGCCGAGAGCCCCGTCGCCGCAGACGTTCCGCTCGTCGGCTCCGATATCGGGGGCGGAGCCGATGACCCGCGGATCGCCCTCGAGATCGACGGCCGGCAGGTCGGGGGCCGCCAGATCGCCTTCGTCGATGCAAGGCGAGAACTCCGAGAGCCGCAAATCGTCGCTGGACGGATCCAGGAACAAGGGATTGAGGCCCGGCAAATTGTCGGTCTGGGTGATGTCGGTGACGCAAGAGCCTTCGTTTTGGCAGAAAGTCGAAAAATCGGAGAAATTATTGTTGGCTAGAGTCAGCGGCGCCCCGTCGTCGTCGCCGTCGGGATCGTCGTCGGCGTAGATATCCTGGCCTTCGCCGTCGGCCTCGTTGCCGAAAACGATGCTGTTGTAGAGCAAAGCCTCGACGTCATCGCCCTGAATATTGAGGTAAACTCCGCCGCCGTTGCCTTGGCTCCGATTGGCGTAGACCGTGTTGTTCACGAAGTTGAGCGGCCCGGCGCCGTTGCTGTCGTAGGCGAAACCGCCGCCGTCGTCGCCGGCCAAATTGTCGAAAAAGACGTTGTTGACGAAAGTCGTCGTGCCGAAGCCGTTTTGGGCGACGCCGGCGCCGCCGCCATTGTCGACCGACTCGTTGCGGATGAAATGGTTGCCTTGGACCAAAGCGGCGCCATTGGTGGCATCGACGGCGAGCCCGCCGCCCGAAGCGTCGGAATCCAGGCTCTTGTTGCCGGTGAACAGGCTATCGGTGATCGTGATCGAGCCGTCGCCCTGGGCCCGAGCCCGGAGACCGCCGCCGCTGGATGCCGAGTTGCCGGCGACGACGCTGCTCGAGATGGTCACGGCCCCGTCAAAGGTGGCCAGGAAAGCGCCGCCGCTATGGCCATTGGCCGGAACCACCCGGTTGCGCTGGATGACACTGTCGGACAGGCTGATGTCGGCCTTGAAAGCGACGACCCTGAGGCCGCCGCCGACGCCGAAAGCGGAGCTGACTTCGCCATTCTGAATGGTCAGGCCGCTCAGCGCGACGTCGGCTCCGGCGTCGTCGGGAGTGACCGCGGTGGTTTCGATGCCGAGAACCCGATGGGCATCGCCGCCGTCCAAGACCGTCACTCCGGGCCCGGTGCCGGCAAGGCTGATGGGAAAGTTTTCGGTGGCAGCGGCCAGGTAGCTGAAGCCGCTGCCGGAAGTGTAAAGGCCGGGCGCGAGATTGATCGTGTCACCCTCGCCGTTGGATTGGGCCGTGGCCAAGGCCGCTTCCAGCTCGGCGCCATTGGTCACGTCGAAGGTGGCCGCCGCGAGCGGACCCGACAAGACGCAGAAAGACACTGCTAGCAGTGAAATACCCCGATATCCCATGGAAACCCCCATCTCTTTTTGGAATGGAATGCCTTGGCATTTTCACATAACGGGAAGCCGGCCGAAAGTGATATTTCCATCGGAAGCTTATGGGCCGGAAATCATTGCCACTCGGCGAGGCTGCTGCTAGGAGCGGGCCATGAGCTCGGTGGATCGTTTTCAGGAAATCCTCACCGGCAGCTGGAAAACTCAAGCCCTTTACGCCGCCGCTGAACTGCAAATCGCCGACTTCCTGGCCCAAGGCCCCAAAACCGCCGAGGAGCTGGCAGCCGTCTCCGGCTCCCATCCGCCATCGCTGCGCCGCTTGCTCCTCGCCCTCTGCTCGCTCGAGATCTGCAAGGAGCGCGCGGACGGCGCCTTCGAGCTCGAGCCGATGGGCGAGCTGCTGCAAAAAGACAATCCCGATTCACTGCGAGCCTGGACCCAATGGTGGGCCCGCTACCTCGGGCCGGTCTGGGAGCGCTTGCTGGATAGCGTCAAGACCGGTGAAAGCGGGCGGAAGCTGCTCTACGGCACCGAAGGCTTCGAACATCTGCAGCGCGACCCGGTGGCGGCGGCAACCTTCAGCCAAGCCATCGCGGAGCTGACCCGGCTGCACATCAAGGACATCGTCCGGGCCTATGACTTTTCGGAAGCGAAATGGATCATCGACCTCGGCGGGGGCACCGGCGAGCTGCTGCTCGAAATTTTGCAAAACCAACCTTCGGCCTCCGGAATCCTGTTCGATCTTCCCAGCGGCATCGAGCACGCCAAATCGCGCTTCGATAAGACCGACTTGGCGGGCCGTTGTGAATTAGTGGCCGGCGATTTCTTTGCGTCGGTCCCCCGGGGCGGGGACCTCTATCTGCTCAAAAGCATCCTGCACGATTGGAACGAGGCGAAAAGCCTCCGCATCCTGGAGAATTGCCGGCGGGCGATGGAGCCGAAGGCCCGTCTGCTGGTGATCGAGCCGGTGCTTCCCGAAAAACGCGGCGCCTCCGCCGGCGACCAGGCCCTTTCCCGAAGCGACCTGACCATGCTCGTCGCCCATGGCGCCAAGGAGCGGACCGATTCCGAATTCCAAAGCCTGCTCGGCTCGGCCGGATTTTCCCTTGCCCGAACCATCGCCGCCGGGCCGGCATTCAGCATCCTGGAGTGCCATCCGGCTTTGCCGGGAGAGTCTCGATGAACGGCGCGATGCGAGCGCTGGTTTTGGACGCCGTTTGGGAGCCGCGCTCCGGCTACCCTCTCTCCCCCCAAGAAACCGAGAGCCGCAAGGCCATCCGCGCCAGCGCCGTATGGAAGTCGCCCACGCTGCAACTGATCAAGAATCCCATTCCCCGGATTAGAGAGGATGAGGTCTTGATTCGAGTCAAGGCCTGCGGCGTCTGCGGCAGCGACACCCATTGCTACGAGACCGACGCGGCGGGCTACGTTCTTTTCTCCGGCTCGGCCAAGCTGCCCGTCACCCTCGGCCACGAATACTCCGGGGAAGTCGTCGAGGTCGGAAAAAACGTCGGCTCGCTCAAGGTCGGCGACGCGGTCGCCGCCGAAAGCATGGTTTGGTGCGGACTCTGCGCTTCCTGCCGGGCCGGGAACCCCAACCAATGCCGCCGGATCGAGATGGTCGGCTTTAGCGTCCCGGGGGCCTTTGCGGAATACATCGCGGTCCAGGAAAAATATTGTTGGAGCCTCGATCCGCTGCGGGAGGCTTTTCCGAGCGGCGAAGACGCCTACGAAGTGGGAGCTTTGATCGAGCCCATCGGCTGCGCCTATAACGGGATCTTCGTTTCGGGCGGCGGATTCCGGCCGGGAGCTTACGTCGCCGTCCATGGGGCCGGCCCGATCGGACTGGCGGCGGTGCTATTGGCGCGGGCGGCCGGCGCGGCCAAGATTTTCGCCTTCGATCCGAGCGAACCGCGCAAGGCCTTGGCTCTTGCCTTGGGAGCCGATGACGCCGCCAGCCCCCTCGCCTTGCGGCGGCAGGGAACCTCGCCCAGCGAAATGATCCGCGATTCGACCGGCGGCCATGGCGCCGACCTCCAAGTGGAGGCCGCCGGCGCCGCCTCGGCCACCTTGCCCGAAATCGAGAAGAGCCTGGCGCCCAACGGAAAGGTGATCTACCTGGGGCGCCACGACGCCGGAGCCCCCTTCCCCCTCGACACCTTGGTTTCCCAGGCCAACCAAATCTGCGGAGCCCGCGGGCATTCCGGCCATGGCATTTACCCTTCCGTCATCCGCTTGCTGGCCTCGGGCCGCTTTCCAGCCCGTCCCATGATCACGGCCAGGTTCCCGCTCGAAAAGGCGGTCGAAGCCGTCCAACGCTCGACCGAGCGGACCGATGGCAAGATCATCGTGCGCCTTGCCTGACCGCGACCAGCTCCAAGATCCGCCGAAGCACCGAATCCCGCCGCGCCATCACTTCCAGCTCCCGATTCCTCGCCTCTTCCAGCCGGGCTTGAAGGCTTTCCCCATTTTCAAAAAGCGCCGCCATGGCTCGTCGCAGGTCCTCGACGCCGACCGGGCCCCGAAGGGAGCCGGCGAGCGGAACGGCGACCCCGAACCGGCGGCATTTCTCGGCCAAGAGCGGCTGATCTCCGAAGAAGGGATAGGACAGCATCGGAACCCGGTGGAAGATGGCCTCGTGGGTCGAGTTGATCCCGTGGTGGCTGACGAAGACGTCGGCCTCCGCCAGAACGCTCCACTGATCGACGTAGCCGGTCACCCGGACGTTGGGCTTCTCGAGCTCCCGAATCACCGGGGGCTCGATCGGCGCGCCCGACAGGCCGAGGAGCGCGACTGCATCGGGCCGGCCGGCCACGTAGTCGGAGACGGCCCGCAAAGCCGCCAGCGCTTCTTTGGCGTAGTAACGCCAAATGACCGTCCCGAAGCAGGCGTAGACGCGCCGGCGTCCGGGATCGTCGCCGAAATATGGCGAGACGGCTTTCCGGGATTTTTCGCCAAACTCCCCGATCCAAGGGAGGCAACCGAAGAACGCGAGGGGCTCGAAAGCCGGACGCTCCTCCTCGCTGAGGAAAGCCGGCGGCTCACAGATGAGGTTCAAGTCGGGGCTCAGCCCGGAAATATAGGAAAACGGCGAGGCGTCGGCGAGCCGGTAGCGTTCGCGGAGGATCTCGACCGCCCGATGACAGGCCGGCGAGATTTTGACCCGCGGGTCGGCGGCCAAAAGCGGCAAGGCCTTGGCCGGATTCAAATTGTGATTGGGCGAGACGTTGATGCCGGGAATGCCAAGCTGGGTCGCGGCCAGCCGTCCGATGACGGCGAAAGTCTCATAGACGATCAGGGCCGGGCGAAGCCGCCGCAGGTCGGCCAAGATTTCCTCCGCGTAAAACCCGGCAAAGCTGACATAGCGGCAGGGAATGGGCCGCGAATCGGCGTCGGCCCGCTCCAGCGGATGGGAAGTGAAGAGGTCTTCAAGCCTTCCGCCGACCCGCTCGATCTCGGCGCCGAACCGGCGATGGGTGAAGACGTGGACGGCGAAACCCGATCGGACCAGCCCCGCGATGACCGGCCGCAGCAGCATGAAATGCCCGTCCTCGGGCATGCAGAATACGGCGGCCACCGGTTTGTGAGAATCGCGGCTCATGCGTTTTCCTGGACTTCCTCGGGGGTCCGGACGGCCGTGAAAAACAGCAAGAGGAAGCTCGGCCATAGCTGAATGAGAAGCCGGGTGAGGGAATGCTCCAGGTAAAAGTGCAGGTCGTAAGGCACCAGGAGATGGACGATGTAGTAGCCGGCCAGCATCGAAGCGAGCGCCGTCGCCGTGAAAAGAATGTTGAGCTTGAATTCAGGAAGAATCCGGACTTTGAAAATGAGCGCAAAGGCGATCAAATAAACCAAGGGGTTGAGCAAAGTGACCGACCCGCTCAAAAACAGGGTCTTCAAATAAAAAACCGAGATTTCTCCGTAGCGCGATGCCGTGGAAACTTTTTCAAGAACGAAGTTGGAATCCTTGGCCGCAGCCACCAAATCGTTCGGCGCCGCGATATTCCATTTAAAATACAGGATCACCAGCAAGACCGGAGCGAGGCCGGCTCCTAGATAGGCCACTTCCTTCAAGGCGGTCTGCCAACCTCGAAACAGCAGGACCGTGAACGACCGGCTCAAAACCAAGACCAGCACGAACAAGAGCCCTTCGTTCTTGGTCCAGGCCGAGAAGCCGGCCATCGCGCCGGCCAAGACCAAGAGCCTCGCGTTTTTTTGGGGAAGCCGGTCGTAGAGGCTCAGCGAAGCCAGCGTCGCCAAGAAATAAAATCCCAGCGGCACGTCCGAAACCTGGGAAGCCCCTCGAATGATGAAGGAAGAAAGGCTCAAGACCGCGATGACGGCGATCAAGGCCTGGGTGGTTCCCCGCAGCAGCGCCAGGACTCCCCCGAGCAAGGCCACGGTGGCGACCGTGTAGGCGGCGGCCACCCACTTCGGGATGAACAGCCATTCTTTGCCCAGGCTGCTCCAAATCGCGGCGATCGCCGAGGGGAGCATCAGCGGGTAGCTGGGATTCACGACGTGGGGCAGAAAAGCGTCGCGCCAATGTTCGCCGGCCCGAAACAGGAATCGGGCCCGCATGTTCCAAAAGAGCCAGGCATCGTTGCTGCCATGGGGCTTTTCCTGCATTCGGAAGTAAAACACCGCCGCGCTGAGCACCAGCAAGACGGCGAGGCCGGCGAGCAAATAAGCCTTGATCTTGGGATTCGAAGCCGAAGCGGGAGGACCCGCCGCCGAAGGCAGCTCCTTGGCGGTTTGGAAAAACCAGCCGATCGCCAAGGCCACGACCATCAAGCCCGTCGCCCCGGCGAGAAAATCTCCCTTCGAGGCATCAAAGGCCAGGAGCCAAAGAAAGAAGCCGCAGGAAGTCAGGCCTAGGCCCAAGCCCACCGACAGTCCGACGCCGACGAGAGCTTGGGCGCCACCTTTGATCTTGCAGGGAAGAATGCAAAACAACAAAGCGCCGCCCATCAAGAGCGGCGCCACCAGCGCGAACAGGATCGCCGGGCTCACTGGGCCCTCCGGCGGTAGAGCTTCACGTTCCGGCCGAAATCCCGGACCAGGGTCCAATCCTGCTCGGACAGCCCCGCCGGCGGCTCCTCCCCTTCCGCCAGATAGGTGACGATGAGCTCGCGAGAAGTATCGTTGAAGACCACCACCGGAGCGAGAAAGTACTGGATCATCCGGAAATTTCTCACGCCGTCGGTCCCGGGAGCATGTTTTTTCCCAATATATCCAACGGAGGCATCGGGCGGCAAAAACCCCCGAAGCTCCTGAAACTTCTCCTCTTCGGCGGCGACCGGATCGGCCGCGAGCTCGGCCGGGTGCCGATATTGCTCGATCAGCCTCCAATCATTCGCCATCCCGAGCAGGGGAAGCAAAGCCAGAGCCAGGATTTGCCAAGTTTTCATGACGAGCTCCTTCGCTCAGGGAGGACCGTCCAACCAGTCATGCAGCGACCTCGCCGGGTCCCATTCCACTTTCCGAAGCAGGGTCAAACCGGTGGCGCCGAAGGGAAGGTCGAAAAGCTGGAGCGAGGAATCGCTCTTCAGCCGGTCGATGAAATGCTTCACGCTCATCGGATAAGCCTTCTCGGCCCCGTAGACCTTGTCGTCGCGCACCACCAGGCTGTCGTGAAACAAGACGAAGCCCCGCGGCTCCAAGAGCTTCTCGAAAGCTTCATAATCGAACTGGGCCTGCTCCGCGGTATGATAGCCGTCGATGAAAACCAAGCCGACTTGGCCCAAGGCCCGGTAATCCTCGGTCCCCACGAACTCTTGAGTGGTCATCCGGAAGTGGCGGACGTTCTCGGAGCCGAGGTCGAGAAAGTAGCGGCGGACCCGATCCTCGTCCGCCCAAAAGTCGTCGGCCAAGGAAGGGTCGATGAAGGTCAGCTCGCCTTTTTCCAAATTGTCTTGGAGGGCCTTCGCCATGACCAAAGGAACGAAGCCGCGGTAGGAGCCGATGACCACCGCCCGGCGCGGGCGAAGGATCCGGCCCAAAGCATAGTAAAGCCATCCCAAGCCAAGGTTTCGGTCTTCGGCCCGTTGGCCGTGGCCCATCCGAAGCAGTCCGGGATGTTCCATCAGGCGCTCGATCCAATCGGTGGAGATTCCGTTTTTCATCTTGGCGCTCCTGCTTCTCCGATTTTTACGGCGGATTGGCAAATCATAAAAAGCACCCAAGGCCCTCGGAGAGGAATTGGACCATCGGCCGATATCGAGCCTTGGGAAAAGATCCGAGGGTCGGAGTCCGGTTGGCGTCGAATAGGACCGGCCGGCCATCGACGACCGTGTAATCGAATTTGCCGTAATCGAATTTCAATTCACGGCGGATTCGGCGCAGCTCCTCGGGAACTTCGTCCAAGGGTTCCTGCCGAAGGATATTGGCCGACTTGACGATCGGGCTCTTGGAATAAAAGATGGCGCTTTTTTCACGGTCGCCCAAGAACAGCCAGGTTCGGACGCAGTAGTGGCCTTGGCGGATCTCCGGCAGGAAGCGCTCGACGACCAAGTCGGGATGGCCCCAAAGTCTTGCCGGCACCGCTTGGGCCGAATCGTAGATCGAATAATCACGATAGGCCGGGGCATAGCCATGGCGCAGCAAGGCTTTCCCGGTCCGCCAGGCTTCTTGGAAAAAATATCGGTAATTGCGCCGGAGGTCCCGGGGCTTCCTCGGCAGCAAGCCTTTCACCGCCAACCGCACCTCTTGGACGCCCTTGAAGTTGCGGTCGGTCTTGACGATCACCGGCCCTCCATAGCCGTCGCCGCGACGAACCAAATGAGAGCTGGTCAAGCGCTTGGAAGTGTCGGCAACGCCGCCATTGAGCACCGTCGGGTATTGCCGGAGCAGATCCAGGTAATCCTGGGGCACGGCCGTCAGGTCCACGTGCAGGACCGCCAAGTCGGCCTGGACCGGCTCATCGGGCCCACGCACGACGCTGACCCGCGTTCCGGCCTCCCGCCAGCTTTCGGCGATCTCTTTCATCCAATAGCCGTTGCTTTCGAAGACGTCGTGGCTATGGACGATGATGGCGACGTGAAGCAAGCAGCCCTCCTAGCACCGCGACCACTTGGCCGCCGAAAACCGCGTCGGCCCGCGGCGGCTTCCCCAGCCGAATCGCCCGGAGAAAAGCCCGGCACTCCCGCTGCAGCGGCTCCTCCGCGCTGGAAAAGACTTTTCGAAAGTCCCGCCGCCGGCGATCGAAGCGCAGCAATTCATGATCGCGCCAATAGTAAACGTTTCCACCCTTGGTCTCGATCCGGACGGTCCGCGAAGGGAAAGGGTGAAGCCGATCGATCCGGATCAAATGGCGGCGCTTTCCGGAATAGGTCAGCTCGACCTCGATCCGATCGATCCGGCTGGCCAAGCCCTGGCGCTGGATGACGCGGGTTTGACGCGGACGGGCCCCGAGCAAGCCCATCGAGAGGGCCGCCTCGTGCGAAACCAAACTGCTCACGATATCCTCTTCGAAAGTCCCCAGCTTGCTCCATTCCGAAAACAGCGAAACGATCGGATCCTTGCGGTGGACCTTCGCCACGGCCTCATGAACGGGGTGATAGAGGAAAATATGGCCGACCATCAGGATCTTTTTTTTCTTTCGGCTGAGCTTGACCAAGTCCGCCGCTTCGCCGGATTTTTGGCATAAGGGCTTCTCCACGAAAACGTGCTTGCCGGCCTCCAGCGCTTGCTTGGCGATCGAATAATGGGTCGCCGCCGGCGTCGCGACGGCCACCGCGCCCACCGAGGGATCGGCCAGGATGTCCCGATAGCGGCGGGTCCAGCGGACGCGTGGATAGCGCGCGACCAGCTCCGAAACGTCCCGCGACCGGACCGAGCAAGCCTTGACCTCGTCCAAGCCGGCGAAGGCTCGCAGCAGGTTCCGGCCCCAGCGCCCTACCCCGATAATGCCGATTCCGACCATGGCTCGATTCCTCGCTTGCGCGCCGCGATTTGCAGAACTTCCTCGGCCGCCGCGACGCAGGTGCCGATCTTGCCCGAGAAAACCGTCACCACCCGGTCCGAGAGCTCCTCGACGATGGTGGGGCGGGCATCGTCGTGCTCGCGGTGCGGCTGCACCGCCCGGACCGTGAACATCGAGCCAAGGTGCTTGGCCCCTCCGATCCCCGGGAAATAGACCGCCGCGCTGGCGAGAAAATCGTCGATCCGAGTGATCGGCGGGCCGGCGATCACGCCGCGGTTGAGCAGCGGCGCATAAGCCGGCGACAGCTCGGGATGCAAGCCGATGTTGCGGTGGTGGATGGCGTGAACGACGTTCCCCATGACGAAGGTGTCGGTGTTGGCGACCGGATCGATGCAAAGAAAAGGGCCGTCCAAAATCACGACGCTTTTATTGCGGAAACGGCCGGGCAAGGCCAGGACCGGTTTCTCGCAGAGCTCGAATTGGTATTCTTTCTCGGGAAGATCGGCCGATTCGAGCCAAGCGTTGTTGGCGACGTAGCCGGCGACCACGATCAGATCGTAGCCCTTGAGATCCCGGAACCCGATCTCGCGTCCCAGCCGCATGCCGACTCGCCAGCGCTCCAAATACCGACGGCCGAGCTGACGCAGGGCCGCTGGATCGAGCAGAGCTTCTCGGACCCGGGCGCACCAGCCGACAGTCTTCGGATTCAGGAGGGAGAGCTCAGCTTCCTCGAAGTCCAGGCCGCAGCTCTCCCAAGCGCGCCGGCACTGTTCGGGGCTGCTCAGGCTGCCTTCCTTGGCCACGCCATAGTAGTGCTCGGCCTCGAAAACGGCGCTGCCGTAATGCTCGAGAAAGCGCGGAAACTCTCGCAAGGATTGGGAAGCGGTGGCGAAGCTTCGGGGATAGTGATAACCCCGGTGCAATCGGTATTGGTTGATTCCGGACGCGGCTTGGAGGAGGTCTCCTGCCTTTTCGAAAAGGTCGACCAAAAAGCCGTGTTTGGCCAGATACCAGGCGCAGGTGACCCCGAAGATGCCGCCGCCCACTACGGCAATTTTCATGGAAACGTTTGCTATCCAAGAAAACTCGATAAATAAAGCCAAATCGATGCCATTGGTCAGCATCCTCATCCCGGTTCTGAATGGCGAACGCTATCTCGAGGCCTGCCTGCGAAGCGTGCTCGCCCAAACCTATCTCGACTTCGAGCTGATCGTCGTCAACGACGGCTCGACCGACGGGACCGACCGGATCGTGCGCCAGATCCTGGCCGCCCATCCCGACAAGGCGATCCGCTACCTAGTCCAGGAGAACCGCGGACCCTGCAAATCGCTCAACCGGGCCTTCGCCGAGGCCAAGGGCGACTACGTTTGCTACCTCGGCGCCGACGATCTTTATCTCGAAAGCTTCCTCAGCGACGCGGTGGCCGCCTTGTCACGGGCCGGCCCCCAAGTTTGCTCGGTTTTCCTGGATGGCTATATCATCGACGGCGAGGGCCGCCGCCAATGCCGCTGGTCGGATTGGGGCCCCCGGCCCTGGGGCCGGAACCAATACCGGGAGCTGCTGGCCGGAAACTGGCTGCCGGTGGCCGGACTGCTGCACCGGGCCTCGGTCTTCCGCGAGCTCGGCCCGCTCGACGAGAGCACGCCCAATGAGGATTACCACATGTGGCTCCGCTTCGCGCGGCGCTACCGCTTCCTGGCGGTGCCCAAGCTCGGCTTCGAGTACCGGATCCACGGCAAGAACAAATCGGGCAACGACGCCCACGTGGCCCGGACCTTCCTCCACCTCAACCGGCTCCATCCCCAAATGAAGCGTTATTTGAATTTCGCCTGGGCGCTGCTGGACGGTGAATGGGCGACCGCCGCCCGTTTGGTCAACCTCTCCAACCTCGATTTAGTCCGCCGGATCCTGCAACGGCGATTGCAGATTCTGCTGAAGCGGCCGCCGGTCACCGTCGACGCCGCCCGGAAGAAGCGGATCCTGCGCATCCTCGCCGGCCATTACCGGGA